>JBJFGC010000159.1:0-3861 GCA_051892315.1 Eubacteriales bacterium | reverse complement strand
ACATAGCAAAAAGATGGATTTTATGTACAATAATTGTGAAAGGTTCTATGGAAACGTTTGATTTGGTGGAAACGCTGGCGGCGGAAAGGCTGCTTCCGGACGCAGAGATGAAAACACTGCTGGAAACGGAAGAATACGACGCGGCGCTTTTTCATGCGGCCGACGCGAGACGTCGGGAAATTTACGGAGACGAGGTCTATGTCCGCGGGCTGATTGAGTTTACCAATTACTGCAAAAACAACTGCTATTACTGCGGGATTCGCCGGGAAAACCGGAATCTGTCGCGCTATCGGCTGGACAAGGAGGAAATTCTCGCCTGCTGTGAGGAAGGTTATCGTCTTGGATTCCGCACCTACGTTCTGCAGGGAGGCGAGGACCCCTACTACACCGACGCGCGCATGTGTGAAATCGTCGCTGCGATTCGGGAACGTTTTCCGGATTGTGCGATTACACTTTCCCTCGGGGAAAAATCCCGGGAAAGCTACCAGGCCTTCTTTGATGCGGGAGCCAACCGGTACCTTCTGCGCCATGAGACCGCCTCGGAAGCGCATTACGGGCTGCTCCATCCGGAGGAAATGAGTCTGCGGCACCGGAAACAATGCCTGTTTGACCTGAAGGAAATCGGTTATCAGGTCGGTTCGGGCTTCATGGTGGGTTCCCCCTGCCAGACCACGGACTGTCTCCTGGAGGATCTTCGTTTTCTTCGGGAACTGGAGCCGGACATGATCGGCATCGGGCCGTACATCTCGCATCCGGACACGCCGTTTGCCAGCCGTGAAAACGGCAGTCTTGCACTTACCCTGCGGCTCATCGCCGTTCTGCGGCTGATGTTCCCGTATGCACTGCTTCCCGCGACGACGGCCCTCGGCACGATTCATCCGCAGGGACGTGAAATGGGACTGAAGGCCGGCGCCAACGTCGTCATGCCGAACCTTTCCCCGGTCGGCGTGCGGAAGCTGTACGCGCTTTATGACAATAAAATCTGCACCGGCGAGGAGGCCGCGCAGTGCCGCGGCTGTCTGGAACGCCGGGTTCGTTTCGCGGGTTATCGCATTGTGACCTCCGTCGGAAACGCAAAAAAGGAGATAAAAAACAATGACCATTCAGGAATTACAGCATGAGATCCTCCGTCTGAAAAAGGAAAAGGACGTGTGCATTCTCGCGCACAGCTATCAGACAAGGGAAATCACGGAAATCGCCGATTTTACGGGCGATTCCTTTCAGCTGAGTGTAAAGGCCAAGGAAGCGCCGCAGGGAACGGTGATCCTGTGCGGCGTCCGGTTTATGGCGGAGACCGTCAAGCTGCTCTCCCCGCAGAAGTCCGTATTTCTGGCGAATCCGACCGCGGGATGTCCGATGGCGGAGCAGATGGAAAAGGAATTGATTGAGGAAGTCCGGAAGGAATATCCGGATTACACCGTGGTTGCCTACATCAACACGACAACCGAGTTGAAGACGATTTGCGACGTCTGCGTAACCTCCTCCTCGGCGGTAAAAATCGTGCGGAAGCTGCCTTCCAAAAACATTCTGTTCATCCCCGACTGTAACCTCGGGGACTATGTCGCCCGTCAGGTGCCGGAGAAAAATCTGAAGCTGCTGCGCGGCGGCTGTCCGATTCACGCGCGGGTCGCGGCGGCTGATGTGGCCGCAGCGAGACAGGCGCATCCGCAGGCGAAGGTTCTGGTCCATCCGGAATGCGTCCCCGCCGTTGTGGCGCAGGCGGATTTTGTCGGCTCCACGTCGGCGATCATGGAATACGCCGGAACGTCTCCCGATACCGAATTTATCATCGGTACGGAAATCAGCATTGCCCAGCATCTCTCCTACCGCTGGCCGGAAAAGCGATTTTATCCCCTCTCCAAGAACCTGATCTGCCCGAACATGAAGGCGACCTCACTTGTGGACGTCTATCATGTACTCACCGGCAGCGGAGGGGAAGAAATCCAACTGGCCGAGGAGACCATGGAAAAAGCGCGGGTCTGCATTGACCGGATGATTGAACTGGGGTGACGCAATGAACAATCGTGCCATGATTGCCATGAGCGGCGGCGTGGATTCCAGCGTCGCCGCGTACCTGATGAAGGAAGCGGGTTTTTCGTGCATGGGCGTCACGATGAAGCTCTTTCACAACGAAGACATCGGGATTCCGCGAGAGCATTCCTGCTGTTCGCTGGACGACGTGGAGGACGCGCGCAGCGTAGCGTTCCGCCTGGGGATTCCCTATCATGTGTTCAACTTTTCGGAACGCTTTGAGGAAGAAGTCATTCGCCGGTTTGTTTCTGCGTACGAAAATGGGCGGACCCCGAACCCGTGCATCGACTGCAACCGCTATCTGAAATTTGACAAACTGTACCGGCGCGCCGTCGAGCTTGGGTACGACACCGTCGTGACCGGGCATTACGCCCGCATCGAGCGGGACGAGGCGTCCGGACGCTTTCTTGTGAAAAAGGCGGCAGACGCGCAGAAGGACCAAAGCTATGTCCTGTACACGCTGACGCAGGAGCAGCTCGCGCACACGCAGTTCCCGCTGGGCGGTATGGCCAAACCGGAGGTACGTCGGATTGCGGAGGAGCAAGGCTTTCTGAATGCCCGCAAGCACGACAGTCAGGACATCTGCTTTGTACAGAACGGAAGCTACGCGGATTTCATCGAAGCGTACACCGGCCGGCACTGGCCGGAGGGAAATTTTGTCGATCGGGAAGGACGTGTTCTCGGCCGGCACCGCGGCATCATCCGCTACACCATCGGCCAGCGGAGGGGACTCGGTTTGGCTTTGCCGGAGCCGCTGTACGTCTGTGCAATCCGTCCGTCGGACAACACGGTGGTACTGGGGAAGGAAGCGGAGCTGTTCACGCGAACCCTGACAGCACAAAACATCAACCTGATTGCCCTTCCCACCCTTGACAAGCCAACGCGTCTGCGGGCCAAGGTACGCTACCGTCAGCCGGAAACCTGGGCAACGGTGACGCAGGAAGGTGAGGACACGCTGCGCATTGAATTTGAGGAGCCGCAGCGGGCGATTACCGGAGGTCAGGCCGTTGTTCTGTACGATGGCGATACCGTCGTCGGCGGCGGAACCATCGTCTGACAGAAAAGGCCGGACGTCTGGAAAGGGACTCAATAAGGAGAGAAAGGACGGGATTCTGCGGCAGAGTCTGCCCTCCGTCTTTTCTCCTTCTTTCGCCCCAAATACCTATAAAATAGATCGAAAATAAGGCATTATACAAGGAGGCCAACCATGAAAATTTCGACCAAGGGCCGTTATGCTCTGCGAATGCTGATCGACCTGGCGGAGCATCAGAACGAGGGGTACATCGCCCTGAAGGACATTGCCGAGCGTCAGAACATCTCCAAAAAATATCTGGAGCAAATCGTCCCCGTCTTCAATAAATCCAATATTCTACGGACAAACCGCGGTTTTCAGGGAGGTTATCAGCTTGCGGGTTCCCCCGACAAATACACCGTCGGCGAAATTCTCCGCCTGACTGAGGGAAATCTCGCGCCCGTAGCCTGTCTGGAGTACAATCCGATCGAATGCGAACGCAGCCGGGACTGTGCCACACTCCCCGTCTGGCAGGGCCTGTACCGTGTCATCAACGAATACCTTGACAGCATCACGCTCCAGGACATCCTCGATCAGGAAAAAGAGCGCGCTGCGAATGATTATGTAATTTAAGGGAGGGACTTCCATAAAGAGAGTCCTTCTTGAAAAAGTTCTTCCCTCCCAACGTTCTCCATCGCACAGGAATTGAAAATTTTTACATCAGGACTTGACAAGCGGAAAAAGAAGTGCTACAATAAAAGACCATAAAACCTATATATCCTATAGGAAAAATAAGAAAACGGAGTTGTTCTATGACG
>JBJFGC010000158.1:0-3865 GCA_051892315.1 Eubacteriales bacterium | reverse complement strand
TTTTTGAAAAAAGTACCCTCCCC
The DNA here is from genome assembly GCA_051892315.1 of Eubacteriales bacterium. GTDB lineage: Bacteria > Bacillota > Clostridia > Oscillospirales > CAG-272 > UMGS1696. The sequence goes on along the minus strand of JBJFGC010000158.1, from coordinate 3,842 downwards.
CGCACCCCCACCCTCAAAAACTTTCAAAAAAATGGACAAGGTTTCGTGCAAATCTACTAAAAAATTTGCACAAGCTTTGTCGATTCATCCATTTTTAAAGTTTTTTGAAGGGGGTGCGGGGGAAAGCTTTTGTTCACAAAAGTTTCCCCCGCAAATCCCCTTAAACTTACATAATCTAAAGGAGAACAACCATGCGATGGAATATCACACGCGGCGGACGCGCGATTGAATGGAACGTAGCCGCCGGAGACCTTCATACGGACGACCTTGAGATGGCCGGCTTCGGCTGCGCCGACATTGTCCGGTACGGCATGACAGAGGAAGGCTTTCTTCTTCGCCACCACCCCGTTTTCCCCTCGCTGCGGATACGGCCGAACAATACCCACGCTTCCTATCAGCTGGACATTGACGACGCGTTCCTGCCCCGTCTCGCCGCGGACGGCGAACGGATTTCCGAAACCCTCATGCGCGTCGAAATCGACGGCGTCCTCCGCCTCGAATGCACCGCCGGCACGCTTGCCGTCACGCACGTCTGCTACCCCTCCACGGAGCTGCGCGCCACGTACGAGCGCGTGACCGTCCGCAACAACGGCGCCTCTCCCGTCCGCCTGACCGCGACGGCCCGCGGCGGTGAGGTAAACGAAGTGATGGGGCCGATGGGCATCAACGTCACGGAGGTCTTCACCGACTTTGCCGACACGACCCTTGCTCCGGGTGCGGAGTACGTCTACTCCATCACCATCAGCGGGCGCGTGGCCAACGAACCCTCCGTCGACGCCATCCCCGCCGACGAATACCGCGCGCGTCTGCGGAACGTGGAGCGTCTCGTCACTCCGATGGTGCTCGATACCGGAAACCAGACGCTCGACACGATGTTCCGGTTTGCGAAGCTGCGTGCCGGCGAATCCGTGTTTGACACCATGTACGGTCTCATCCACAGCCCGGGCGGGTACAGCTACTACGCCGCGACGTGGTGCAACGACCAGGTGGAATACGCAGGCCCCTATTTTGCCTACACCGGCGACGACGCGCTGCTGGAAGCGTCCATGAACGCGTACCGGATGTACATGCCCTTCATGAGCAGCCGTTACGAACCGATCCCCTCCTCCGTCATCGCGGAAGGCGTGGACTACTGGAACGGCGCCGGCGACCGCGGAGACGCCGCGATGTACCTCTACGGCGCGTCACGGTTTGCGCTGACCGCAGGACGGCGGGAGTACGCAGAGGAGCTTCTTCCGGCGATTGAATGGTGCGCGGAATACTGCCGCCGCAAAATCAACGCGGACGGTGTTGTCGCCTCCGACAGCGACGAGCTGGAAGGACGCTTCCCCGCCGGGCAGGCGAACCTCTGCACCTCCACGCTGGCGTACAGCGGTTATCTCTGTGCGTCCTCGCTCGAACGCGCGGTCGGTACGGCGGAAAAAGCGGAAGAATACGAAACGCTGGCCAAAAACCTCCGCTCCTCCATTGACACGTATTTCGGCGCAAACCTTCACGGCATGGAAACGTACAAATATTACGCGGAATGCGAGGTTCTGCGCTCGTGGATCTGTATGCCGCTGTGCGTAGGCATCTACGAACGCGCGCCGGAGACGGTGCGTGCGCTCTGCTCCGAGTGGCTGATGATGCCGGACGGAATGCGGACGGAGGAAGGCTGCCCGACCATCTGGGACCGCTCCACACTGTACGGTCTGCGCGGCATTTTCGCGTCCGGCGATACGGAAAAGGGCGCGGAGCTTCTCCTGACCTACGCGAACAACCGTCTCCTTGGTGAACGGGTTCCGTACGCAGTGGAAGCGTATCCGGAAGGCGGCCGCCGGCACCTGTCCGGCGAGTCGGCCCTGTTCTGCAAGGTCATTCTGGAGGGACTGCTCGACATCACCCCGACGGGGCTGTCCTCCTTCACCATTAAGCCGAGTCTCCCGTCCACCCTCGACCACCTCTTCCTGACCGGCGTCCCCGCTCACGGCGCCGTCTTCGACATCCGCGTCGAAAAAACCGGCTTCACCGTAACCGGCAGCGACGGCCGTCTCCTCGCCTCCGGCGCCCCCGGCGAATGCGTGGAGGTACGGGTATAATCCAATCCTGAACCCATACATCTGATTCATTCGAAAATCGGCAAACGGCGAGTTTTGCACAGGCTGTGGAAAAGCCTTTGGAAAACTCGCCGTAAAGTATGAGATTTTTCGGATGCGTTTCGGAAAATACTGTTGGAAACAGGACTTTTTTCACGGAATCCTTCGGATACGCACAAATTGTACCCGAAAAACACGAAATCCCACTCGCGCCGGACAAGTTTTCAACTTTTTTTAAAAAGTTTTCAACAATCCGCCGGAAGGAATTCCACACCCCAAGAAATGAGCGAAAAAAAGCCGTTGATCGAGAACCACCTCCTCCATCCCATCCGGTGTTTCTCCGTCAACGGCTTTTCTTCATTTCCAAACTTCCGGCCAAACATCTTTAGCAAAACAAAGCTCCCGCAGATTTATGCCAGATTTGCACAGCACCCTGCTGATCCATTTGTAGGAAAGTTTTTGAGGGTAGGGTTCGGGGAGGGTACTTTTGGGGGAAAGTACCCTCCCCGAGAAACTCACTATCTTTATTACTTCGCCACTTCTTCCATGACAAACGCTTCGAGAATGTCGCCCACCTGAATATCGCTGCATTTTTCGAGACCGATGCCGCATTCGTAGCCGGCAGCGACCTCGCGCACGTCGTCCTTGAAACGGCGGAGGGACGAAATTTTGTCCTCCATCACAACAATGCCGTCGCGGACAATGCGCAGCTGGGACTGGCGCGTCACCTTGCCGTCCTGAACGTACGAACCGGCAATCACACCGACGTTCGGTACGCGAATCGTCTGCCGTACCTCCACGTGACCCTGGAGAACCTCACGGAACGTCGGCGCAAGCATACCCTTCATCGCCGCCGTGATTTCTTCAATGCACTCGTAAATGATCCGGTACGTCCGGATGTCTACGTTCTGCCGCTCCGCGGAGTCCAGCGCACCCTTGTCAGGACGCACGTTGAAGCCCACAATAATTGCGTTCGACGCCGCCGCAAACATAACGTCCGACTCCGTAATGCCGCCGACCGCTGAGTGAATCACGCGTACCTTCACTTCGTCCGTTGAAATCTTCTCGAGGGAGGCCTTCACCGCCTCGGCCGAACCGCCGACGTCCGCCTTCACGATGATGTTCAGTTCCTTCACGCCTTCCGCAATCTGCGCAAACAAGTCGTCCAGACTTACCTTCGCGTTCAGCTTGAACTGTTCTTCCCGTGCCTTCTCGCGCCGCTGGTCCGCCAGCTCGCGCGCCATACGCTCGTCTTCCACGGCGTTGAATTCGTCGCCCGCTACCGGCACCTCCGCCAGACCAATGATTTCCACCGGTACCGACGGCCCAGCTTCCGTCATCTGCTGCCCGCGGTCGTTGCTCATCGCACGGACACGGCCGACCGCCGTTCCGGCAATCACAATGTCCCCCGCGTGGAGCGTACCGTCCTGAACCAGAACGGTCGCCACCGGACCGCGGCCGCGGTCGAGCTTCGCCTCAATGACCACACCGCGCGCTCTCTTATGCGGATTTGCCTTGTATTCCTTGACGTCCGCGATGAGAAGAATGTCCTCCAAAAGATTGTCAATGCCCATCTTCGTATGCGCCGATACCGGTACGCACATCACGTCGCCGCCCCATTCTTCCGGAACAAGCTCGTATTTCGTCAGCTCCGTCATGACCGCCTCCGCGTTGGCATGCGGCTTATCCATCTTGTTGATTGCAACAATAATGTCAACCCCCGCCGCCTTCGCATGGTTGATGGCCTCGATGGTCTGCGGCATGATG
>JBJFGC010000157.1:0-3885 GCA_051892315.1 Eubacteriales bacterium | reverse complement strand
TCTCGGAGTTCGCGCAGCGAATCTCGGAGTTCGCGCAGCGAATCTCCATTGTTCCCAACAAAAGTTTCCCCCGCAAATTCACACCCGCTTATCTATCTCTCCCCCGGCGCCGGATGCGGATTCTGGAAACAATTTCCGATGCCGCAGAAACCGCCGCAAAGCAGACAAGCTCCGCCGTCACCACCGCCGCGCCGGTCTGGAGAGAAAAGACGCACGCCGCGAAGAATCCGACGAGAAAACACACGACCGAAATTCCCGCCGACCACGCCACCGTCGCGCCGAAGCTCCCTGTCAGCCGCATGGCCGTAAGCGCCGGAAAGATAATCAGCGCGGAAATCATAATCGAGCCCATCATTTTCATGCCGACGACAATGGTCACGCCGGTCAGGACCGCGAGAACGATGCCGAACACGTTGGTATTCACTCCGGCGGCACCGGCGAAGATTTCATCGAACGTGACGGCAAAGATGGTTTTGCGGCAGAGAAGAAACCAACCGAGGACGACAGCGGACAGAACGACGGACAAAATCATATCCTTGTCCGAAATTGTGACAACGGACGCAGAGCCGAACAGCGAATTGCAGATATCTCCGCTCCGTCCGCCGGTCACGTTGTACAGCAGCGTACCGACGGCGACCGCGCCGGTGGAAACAACGGCACAGGCGGCGTCGCCGTTCATGCGTCCCTCCTTCCGGGAAAGGCGGAGGATCAGCACGGCGGCAAGAATCACGATAGGGATGGAGATTTCCATCGAATACGCGGACGCGGCGCCGGCGCAGGACGCGAGGGCCAGTCCGAAGAAGCCGACGTGAGACAGACCGTCGCCGATCATGGAGTAGCGTTTGAGGACGAGGCTGACCCCCAGCACCGACGAGCAGAGGGACACAAGAATCCCGACGACGAGCGCACGGAAAACAACGCGCATGAGAAATTCCGAGGCAAACAATTCCGTGAGTGACATAGTGGTTCAATCTCCTTCCGGTTTCAGGCGGTGATGCAGCTGCTCGTCGGTTTCGCCGTCCGCGCGTTCGTGGGCGGCGTATTGCTCCACGGTACCGTAGAACGAGTGCCCGCGGCACATGGACAGCACGTGCTTCGCTTCCCGCAGAGCACAGGAAACGTCATGGGAAACCATCATGACCGCGCAGCCGCGTTCGTTCAGCATCCGGACGGCGCGGTACATTTCGTGAGCGGCGTCGGGGTCGAGGCCGTTCACCGGCTCGTCGAGGAGGATGAGGGTATCGGACGCGCACATTGCCCGGGCCAGCAGAACGCGCTGACGCTGTCCGCCGGAAAGTTCGCCGAAGCTCCGGTCGGCAAGGCCGTCAACCCGCAGCAGCTCCATCGATTCGGCGGCGCGCTTCCGCGATGCGGGACTCCAGAACATTCCGAGACGGTCCCGGTGAACGCAGCCTGAGACAACGACCTCGCGCACCGACGCGGGAAAGTCGCGCTGGATTTTCGACTGCTGGGGGAGGTAGCCGATCCCCTCCTTCCGCAGCTCGGGCGCGAGGATCAGCTCGCCGCCCGCGGGCTTCACTTCTCCGGTGACGGCCCGCAGAAGGGTGCTTTTTCCGGAGCCGTTTTCCCCGACGACGCAGAGGTAATCGCCGCGTTCCAGAGAAAAATTGACGTTTTCCGCCGCGGTATGCCCATCAAAAGCGAGGGTCACACGGCGGGCCGTAATCAGTTGATCGTTCATATCACATTCTTGTCCTTACTTCATGGATGAAAACAGAGTTCCGTGCAGGCCAGCCGCCCTGCACAGGCTCTTCTTTTTTTGGAGGAAAGTTTTCTGTACCTTCCCATTTCCGCGCATCCTCTCAATTCAACGCAAGTTTCAGAACCTCAGCGTTTCTCTGCATGAGGTCAGCGTAGGTGATACCGGCATCAAAGTCCGCGCGGCTGACGTTATGGGCGGAATGGAATTCGAGAACGTCGCAGCCGGTTTCGCGCGCCACGGCGTCAGCGGTTTTGCGGTCGGAAAACTCAATGACAAGCACGGCAGGCAGCGCATATTCATTCACCTGTTCGACGAGGGAATTCACCGTTGCCAGCGAAGGCTCCACAGACGAGGAGCATCCGGAAAAGGCGGCGCGGTAGTCGAGGCCGTACTCCTCGGTGAAATAGCGGAAGGGGAACCGGTCGGCAAACACGACAAGGTTCCGCTTTGCTCCGGCGACGATCTGCTGCAGCTCTTCATGGAGGTCCATGAGCCTGACCGCATAGGCATCTTCGTTTGTCTGGAGGGAATCGGCAAGTCCCGCGTCCAGCGACAGCACCGCCTCGCGGATGGCCCGCATGAGAACGATCGCGTTGGGGATGCTCGTCCAGACATGTTCGTCGAGCTCCTCGGCGTCATGGTCGTGACCGTGTTCTTCTTCCTCCAGAGTCTCCCCGACGGGATAGGTTTCAACAAAGTCCATCGCGCGCACCTGCGTCACGTCCACGGCTCCGGCGGCGTCCAGAACAGCCGGAACCCACTCCTCGCTTTCGCCGCCGACATAGACGAATACATCGGTGCGGGAGAGGAGAGCGACATCCTCAAGGGTGGCTTCAAAGTCGTGCGATTCGGTTCCGGGAGAAAGAAGCATCCGCACATCGCACGTGTCCCCGCAGACTGCGCGTGCGAAGTCGTACAGGGCAAAATTGGTTGCGACGACGGTAAGCCGTCCGTCGTCCTCCGCCGTCGAAGCGGCACAGGAGAACAAGGTGAGACCGAGCACCGCACAGAGGAGAAGAAGAACGATACGTTTTCCTTTAGTCATGATGCACCTCTCCCTGCTTATGCTGTTCGCATTCGACCGACACCGAATCGGTGAGGGGAGTGCCGGAGCAGTCGCCGCAGATGCCGTAAATCACCGTTTTTCCACAGTCGACCGAAAAAGCGTGTTCGCGTTTGAGGTGGGTGAGAATTTCCTCCATGAAGGTACAATCCATGTGAATCAGCTTCCCGCATCCGCTGCACTTGAGGTGAATATGCGACGTGCACTCCTCGGACGAATTAAACTGGTAATACGCGCAGTCGCCGCGTCCGCTGCCGCCGGTGAATTTCTTCAGTTTTCCTTCCTTTGTAAGGGCTGCGAGCGTCCGGAAAACCGTCGCCTCTCCCGCCGTGACATGCGCAATGATATCGCGTGCGGAAAAACATGCGTCCTCATGATCCATAAAAAAGCGCAGAATTTCGTCGCGCTGCTTCGTTTTATACGTCGTTCGTTCTGCCATCGCTGCATACTCCGAATTTAATAATGATAATCATTTTCATTTTTATGAATTATAGCACAAATGTGGGAGATTGTCAAGAGGTTTGCATATGGAAATTGAGTTTCTTCTGAAAGAAATGATGTTCTTTTGGGCAGCGTTCCAGAAGCGGACGTAAGCACAAAACACCCCCTTGACAGACCAAAATTTATATGATATCATACATACGAACAAAAAAACATACATATTAAATAAGGAGAACCCTATGCCGTACATTGAAATGCAGACCAACATTACCGTTGCAAAGGAAAAGGAACAGAACCTGAAAGCACAGATTGCCGAAATTCTTGCGGACAGTTTTCCAGGGAAAAGCGAAAATTGGCTGATGCTCCGCTTCACGGATGAGGAGCGGATGTATTTCGCCGGAAACGACGCACCGTGCGCAATGCTCCGGGTTGCCCTGTTCGGGAAAGCCAGCGCCGCGTCGTACGATAAAATGACCGACGCTGTCTGCAGCCTTCTGGAAAAGGAGCTTGGCATTCCCGCCAACCGTGTTTATGTCAAGTACGAAGAAGTCTCCCACTGGGGATGGAACAACAGCAATTTCTGAGTTTTGCAGAAGAAAAGGAGCAAACCATGCCTGATTTCAAATCAATCGAACCCACCGCCCTCACGGACAACATC
>JBJFGC010000156.1:0-3900 GCA_051892315.1 Eubacteriales bacterium | reverse complement strand
GATTCCCCGGCTGTTTATCGCAGAGGAGGTTTCCATGGCAATAGCTACACCACCATAAGACTGTGCAAGACTATACAGCGTACCTGCGTCATTCGCGTAGTTAAAGCCAACCACACCGCCGTTATTCTGAATCACATTCAGAACCTGACCAAGAACCGAGGAAGTTCCTGTCGACTTGGTGTTGTCGCCAATCGTGGTGGGACGCGTTGTATCTGCTTCTTTAATCCAATTAATCAGGTTTTGCGCAATGGTGGGGAAGGTTGAAGCAGCAGAGGCTCCTTCCTGAATCTCATTTCCGAGAGACCATGCAATAATCGACGGAGCGTTCCTGTCACGTTTGACCATCGACTGAATGGCATATTCTGCCCAAGTCATGGAACTGTCGCCGCCATAGATGCCGTTGGTACTGCTGATATTGGTGGTAAAATATCTGGCAAAGTCATACGAATTGCCGTTTTTCGCAACGCTCCAGCCGTCAAACGCTTCTTCTACGACCAAAAGACCAAGCTCATTGCAGATGGCAATGAAATCCTCGTCGGCGGGATTATGGCTGGTCCGAACAGCGTTGACTCCCATATCCTTCATGATGGAAAGCTGCCGGTACATTGCGTCGTAGTACGCCGCAGAACCCAGCGCACCCTGATCGTGGTGCAGGCAGACGCCGTTGATCTTTACATTCTCACCATTCAGGTGGAAACCGGTGCTGTCGAAGCTGAAAGAGCGGAAGCCGAAGGTGGTGTCATAGGAATCAACAACATCACCATCTACGGACAACTCGGTACGAACTGTGTAAAGATTGGGAGTTTCGATCGACCACAGCTTCGGATTGCTGACCACAGGTTTGGCCGTAGCGGTGACAGTCGCGCCTGCATCTACGGTGACGGTGGTGCTGGCCGTGTCACCAGTCTCCACAATGGTATTGGTTACAGTAACACTTGCGTCAGCCTCGCCGTCGTTCCGCACGGATACATCCACATTGACTGTACCGTTGCCGCTGGCAATGTACGGTGTAGTCACATAGGTGCCGTAACGTTCTACATGAATCGGATCGGTAACAATCAGCGTGACGTCGCGGTAAATGCCGCTGCCGGAGTACCACCGGCTGGAGGGGATGGTATTGACCACCTTGACCGCGACAACGTTTTCCGTGGCTCCATCACAGGTGACATCATCTGTGATGTCAAAGGCGAAAGAGGTATAACCATAGTGATTTTCACCAAGCTGGGTCCCGTTGACATACACATACGCGTCGGCATATGCGCCGTCGAAGTTCAAAACCAGGGTCTTGCCCTTGGCGCTGGCAGGCAGAGTAAAGGTCTTGCGGTACCATCCGGTTCCGCCGGGGAGAAACCCACTCTCTGCTTCCCCGCTGGTTGTAAAGCTCTGCGAAATGCTGAAATCGTGCGGCAGAGTGACGCTTTTCCAGCTGCTGTCGTCAAAATTCACGTTCTGCGCGGTGCTTGAGGTGCCGAGATAGAATTTCCAGCCTTCGTTGAAGCTGCTTTCGCGCGTCAGGTCCGATCCGGAAGAAATTGTAATTGTTTCCGGTTCACCTGCGCTGGTTTCCTCCGCCTGAACGGGAAGGAAGAGTGCGCTGCCGGCCACCATCGCAGCCGCCATCAGGGAAGAAAGAATTCGCTTTACAGGAGTTGTCACGTTGGTTACCTCTTTTCTCTCTTGTTCATTGTTCATCAATGATGCAGTTTTCTTCACGCTCCTCCGGAACACTTCGTTCCGACGGATCGCAGTTCAGATAGTTTTGGGCAAATTCGCGATAGTATTCCGCGGATTTTTCGTTCATCCGGCACAGATATTCCGGACGGCCGCTTGTCGCTCCGCATTCGTTATAGACCATTGCGATGCAGGCATGGCACAGGATTTGGTTCGGGCAGCGGAGACAGGCCGGCCGGTATTGAATGGCGTCGGTCGCTCGAACGATCTCGTCCCATGCTTCGGAGAACGTTTTCCCTTTCAGCGGAACCCGGCACTGGGAATACATTCCGCAGTTTGCGAGGTTTCCCTGCCAGTCAATCCAGAACGAGGAACGTCCCGCCCGGCAGTGCATCTGCGCCGGCGGAACCTCGGCCCCATCGTCCGGCGGCAGACGGTCCAGAGGAACAAACCGCGCAAAACGCGCCGCCTGCCCCAGAAACCAGTCCGTGTCTCCTTGAAGCCAGTCCGCCTTCACGCGGGCGTAAGCCGCCATATCCGGCGTGAGACGGTGATTTTTTCCAATCATGGTTTGGTCGCGCCGGACCGGCGGGAACATGTACGTCGCCGCCTGCAGGGGAGATCCGACCGACTTTGCGTACTCCATCATCGCCTCGATGTCCTCCACATTTTCCGGCGTGATGCTGGTGTTGAATTTCACCGGCACGCCGTACTGCTTCAGCCATTCGACGCCCTGACGGACCCGCAGGAACGCGTCGCCGCTGCCGCAGAGCCGTTCGTAGCTTTCCTCCGACGCGCCGTACAGGGTGATGTTGATACGGGTCGGCTTGTGGAAACCCAGCCACTCCGCCATGTCCCGGTCGATCAGCGTTCCATTGGAATTGATGCTGATTTGCAGACCCATTTTCCGCATTTCGCCGAAAATTTCACGGAAATCCTTCCGCAAAAACGGCTCTCCTCCGGTCAGCAGGGGGAACAGCATCCCCGCATCCCGCGCCTGTTCGGCATAGGACAGCCACTGCGCCGTGTCGAGAAGGCCGCCCGCCTCACGGACCTCCCGTTCGCTTTTTCTTACGTAGCACATTTTACAGTGCAGGTTGCAGATGGGGAGCAGCTCGAACGCACCGGCCAGCGGAATCCTCATGCAGCCCGCCTTGTTCCAGAGCCGCGCCGTGATTTCCCCCATGTTCATCCCCCTTTTTCCAGTTGATTTTTCAGGACCTCGACCGCGCGCTCATCCGGCGTACAGGTCAGTTGGTAGATGGGAACATCCTCCATTAACGCAAGCAGAAGTGCCATTGCCGCCGTACGCGCTTCTCTGCTCCAGCAGTCCATAACAACCTGTCCCATAAGATGGGGCAAAGCTTTCGTCGGACGAAGGCGCTCCACTTTGTTCTCGTTTCCCTGTTCCAGCAATACCACAGCGTTCAACGGATGCTTCTGGCTGCTGCAAACCGGTTCCGAACCATCCACGGGGTAACCGTAGGTGTACCAAATTCCGTCCGACTTGCGTACCAGCGTACGGTCATTGCAGACAATGTCCGCTCCGCAGTATTGCTTCCATAACTTGGCTTGGGTGGTTTTTCCCACTCCGGAAGGAGCAGTGAACAGGATCCCCCTGCCTTTGTAAGCTACCTGCGAGGCATGAAGGAACAACGTTTGAAAATGCTGAAAGATTTGCCGCATGGGAAGCATCCGCAAAACGTCTTCCATGGACTTCGGGGGCCTAAGAAAAGGTTTTTCGTTGATGGTGCAGACCATCCTTTGAAAATCCGGTGAATAAGTTGTGCAGGCAATCGGCATGTCCTGCCTGCCCCGTGTGATGCAGTAACAGTTCCCTCCTTCCTTATAATAGCTTAATATGCTGTCTTGTCCGATCCGATCGCTGGCAGGCAATGCGGCATGTTCCCAGTCCCACCGGACATCCACCGTGAGTACCGGCTGCCCGGTGGGAGAGACGATAAAATGCATCAGCACGGCGCCAATGTCCAGCTGTCGGTCCGACAGAAAACGGAACGGAATTTCTGCCAGCATCAAAGTAATTTCCAAAACGATCGACCTCATTAAATGGCTAAATAGCCGCCAGGGATCTGGCGGCTATTCGCCGTTTTTTATGAACTTATCAAGCTGATAGCAGTTCAGGATGTAAAGAAACCGTCTCCCCCAGCTGTCGTGTAGCAGTCACAGGTGCTTTCCCAAAAATTCACGTTATATTTTTTTAATACTCCT
>JBJFGC010000155.1:0-3909 GCA_051892315.1 Eubacteriales bacterium | reverse complement strand
TGCGGCGTGCGCGCTGCTCGTACTCTCATCTGTGGTGGTGTATGCCGCAAGCCCGGTGGTCCGTGAGTACGTCAATATGCTGTTTCTGAAGGATGACAGCGCCGGACGGCTCACGGAGGTACCGGACGGATACACCGGAATCTATACGGCGGAAGACCTGAACAAGGTACGGAACAACCTGAGCGGGAACTATATTCTCATGAACGATCTCATCCTGACAGCGGATGATTACGCGGACGGAGGAATTTTCGAAGGCGGATTTGTCCCGATTGGCGCGGGAAAATCCCCATACGCTTCCCAGCCCTTCACCGGAATTTTCAACGGAAACGGCTACGTGATTTCCGGTTTAATCATCGACGGTTCGTACGATTACGCGGGACTGTTCGGCTTTACCCAGCGCATTCATACCAACACGGAGGACCGCAGCATGACCGGCGGCATCATCAAGAATCTCGGTCTGGAGAACGGCATCGTCAGTGTCACCGGAACAAAATACGGAAAAGCCTACATCGGCGGCATCGCCGGATACGCGGACTACGTCATCGGATGCTATACCGACCATTTCACAATCTGCGTCAACTTATCCAAATCCGCGAACGATATCGCCGTCGGCGGCGTGGTCGGCCGCGCCTACTTCGTGGACAGCTGTTATTCCACGGCCGATGTGTCGTTTTCCTGTCCGGGAGACGCAAAAGATGTCTATGTCAGCGGTGTCGCGGGATACTCCTTCTCCTGCGTAACCTCCTATTTCAGCGGAACCGTCAGCAGCGGCGATTTCCCCGACTACGGCGTAACCTACTGCCGGCAGTATGACGTCCCCATCGTTCTGACCGAGACCGTAATGGAGGAAATCCTCCGACGCTTGGATGAACATCCGTCTGACGATCCGAATCATCAGGAAGCACAGGAAAAATACGGTCAATCGTGGAATTCGATGGTATTTGAAGCATTCTACTGCTCGTCTGAGTACCTCGCGGTGGATATTTCTCTGCAAAACTATATCACAGAAAAAGACGAAAGCGGCATCTGCTACCTGCTCGACCCCACTCTGACCGACCGGGAATACCAGCGGCTTTCCGATCTTCTCGCGCTCGCCTTCCCCAACAACACCTTCCGTGCGTTCTGCATGGAGAACCACATCAAATCCGGCTACTACTTCTGCTATGACCTGCGCGAGACTCCCGACTGTACCTTCGACGGGTTCGACTTCACTTCCATCTGGTCCGACCCTGCCTCCCCGAAGCTGCGGCTGTTCACCGACGGTTCAAAGAAAGACACGTCCGACGCTGTGCGGGCCTACCAAAACGGCTGGATCAAAATCAACGACTGACCTTCTCCAGAAAACACTGCGGACAGCTTCGGCTGTCCGTATTTTTTTGCCGACACTTGACACCGGAGAATTTCTATAGTATACTTTATGCAGTATCATGATGGTATTAAAATTTATAAAGAAAGGATCGCATCTATGGAATTCTGGTATCTTCTCGGCGGCATCGTTCTGGCTCTGCTCCTTTTTCCCTATCTGCGGCTTCTTTTCATCCGCGCCAAAACATCCGTCAAGCTTCGTCACGCCTGCCGGAAAAACGGGTATACGCTGCTTTCCGCTCATCCTCTGCCCTTTCTCGGCCGGAACAACTCCGGACGGCCGGACTTTTACATAAGAGCCAACGACCATTCCAAGGCCTACTGTGTAAAGCTGTTTGGTACGGTTCACCGGCTGTCCACGCTGTACCTCATAGAAGGGGACCAGTACCAGTGGGAACGTTCGATTCCGCTTGCCGGGCGCATCTACAGCATTGTCCATACGACCAGAACCGCAGTGCGCAGCCGGAAACCGGTGGACTACACCGACGGCTTCGACGAAAGCTCCGTAGGACGATGCATTCCGGTTCTGCTGATGTGTCCGGCTCCCATGGCGGTACGGCGCACCAAACAGATCCTGCAGCGGCACAATACCACGGAACGCCCTCCCATGTTCACTCCGCGAAAGGAATTTGAAACCGTCGTCCACGGACAGCACAACCGCGGCGCGGTCATGTCCGTTTTTGACGCAGAGCACACGACCGATACGCTCTATGACGGAAGCTGGGTGTTCAACGAATATCTGTTTTCCACCGCCTCGTTCTGCGCCGAACTGTTCTGCTCCTGCATTGAAGCTTAAGCAATGAAAGAAATTTCACAAAAATCTCGCATTCTGCGGCAATTTATGCTATAATGAAGGGGCAATTTTATCAATGAGTTGAGGTATCTATGTCCAACCTGCTTGTTCTTGTCCTTGTCCTGCTGTTCAGCTTTCAGTCCGGCTTCTGCAATATGTTTTCGCGGAACTATCCCGGCGACCGGCGTTATTCCTCTCAGATTTACTCGATCTTCTACGGCGTCATTGTGTCGCTTGTGACCCTTGTTTTCGCCGGATTTTCCATCCGTCCGTCTCTGACGACCGTCCTGCTGGGACTGTTCAACGGTGCGGTGCTTGTGCTGTACAACGCGATGCTCATCAAAGCGTCGGCGGCGGGACCGTTCTCCATCGTTATGATTTTCAACCTTTCCGGCGGAATTCTCATTCCCATGGTCTGGTCGATTCTCGTGGACAAAATGCAGCTTTCCCCTCTCCAGTATGCCGCCATTGCGGTGATGCTCGTCTCCTTTGTTTTTCTGAATCTGGAGGACAAAGGAGAAAAAAGTCCGGTATCAGCGAAGTTTCTGCTGTATGCCCTGATCCTTGGTATGGCAAACGGCACCTATGGTACCCTGCTCAATCTTCAGAAAAATCTCCTGCATGAGTCGGAAAACGCAGAGATGATTGTCGTGACGTTTTTATCGTCGGCCGTGTTCGCGTTTGTGCTCCTGCTTCTTCAGGCGGGCCGCGCAGCGTTTCCCTGCTTCCGTCAGAACGTGAAGTCCGCGCTTTACCTTACGGCGGCATCCGTCTCGGCGGCCGCTGCGGTGAACATCCTGATGTACGCGCTCAGTATCGTCAACGTGGCGGTGCTGTATGCGATGGACAACGGCGGCGTTCTGCTGGTCTCGGTTCTGTGGTCCGTCGTCATCCTCAAGGAAAAAATCGGAAAGAAAAAAATCCTCGGTCTTGTTCTGGCCATTCTGGCCATCTTCGCGCTTGGACTCCTGCAAAGCGCGGGTTAAGGATTCCGGGAGAGGCAGAATCCGGGAAGAAACCGTTCCCGAATTCCACCTCTTCCTCTTTTCTTTTTCCCCCTGATATGGTATAATGAAATCAGAAAAACATAAAGGAGAAACACACCATGACAGACATCAACCTTGCGAAGACCTATCTCGGCATTGAGTTCGGTTCGACGCGCATCAAGGGCGTCCTCATCGACGAGACGTTCACTCCGGTCGCGTCCGGCGCGCACGACTGGGAAAACCGGATGGAAAATGGTTTCTGGACCTATTCGACCGACGACATTCTGCACGGAATGCAGGACTGCTTCGCTTCCCTGGCCGCGGATGTGCGGGAGAAGTTCGGCCGGCCGCTGACCACCGTCGCTGCCATCGGAATTTCCGGCATGATGCACGGTTACCTTGCTTTTGACGGGAACGACCGCCTTCTCGTTCCCTTCCGCACCTGGCGCAACACCACCACTGCCGACGCTGCCGAAGAGCTTTCCGCTCTGTTCCGCTTCAATATTCCGCAGCGCTGGAGCATCGCCCATCTTTATCAGGCCATCTTAAACGGCGAACCTCATGTAAAAAACGTCGCGCACATCACGACGCTGGCAGGTTACATCCATTTTCTCCTCACCGGACAGCGTGAGGTTGGCGTGGGCGAAGCGTCCGGCATTTTCCCAATCGACTCCGCTGCCGGCACATACGACGCCGGAATGCTGGCAAAGCTCGCGCCGCGTCTCCGGGACCACGGTTTTGAGGGTGACCTTCTCACCATCCTTC
>JBJFGC010000154.1:0-3945 GCA_051892315.1 Eubacteriales bacterium | reverse complement strand
TCCGCACCGAGCTGGAAGCCGATGCCCGCCGTCCACAGGCCATAACCGGGCGTGATGTGGATGCGGTCAAGGTTCGTGATCCCTGCCATGCGGTAGCAGCGCGCGAACATTTCCGCCCAGTCGTCGACATCCTGTGCGGTGTAAGGGATGATCACGGGCGTACCGGTCGTTCCGGAGGACGAGTGGATACGTACAATCTGTTCCTCCGGCACCGCCTGCAAGCCAAGCGGGTATGCGTCGCGGAGATCGCCCTTCCACGTGAACGGCAGCTTTTCAAAATCCTCCTGTGACTGAATCTGTTCGATGTTGATGCCCTCGAGCTTATGCTTATAGAAGCACTCGCGTGACGTCAGGTCACGCAGCTGTTTTTTGATAAGGTTAAACTGGGTTTCCGTCATTTTCATGGTGTGTGTCCTTTCCGTATAGGTCAGAAATTTCGGAACATTGCAGCGTGGTCTTTTCCTTCACAAAATCTGTTTTATTTTCCAAACCGTCGTTCCGCTTCGTCGATGGCGCGGAGATTCATCTCGAGGTATTTCACGTTCACGCGCAGCTTTACGCAATCGCGCAGCTCGTCAACCGTCATGCCGAGCATACCGGAGCAGGCGGCCGCCGCGAGCAGAACGATGTTCAGCACCTTCGGAGAACCGCACAGGGCGCAGATTTCGTCCCCGTCGACGATGGTCAGATTTCTTACGTTTGCACGGAGGTAACCGAGGACTGCATCCACATCGTACCCTGCCCCGCCAAAGTTGACCGTGATGGGCATGACCGCCTTACGGTTCACAATAACCGCGCCGTTCGGTGCCAGATATTCGATACAGCGCACCGCCTCCGCCGGCTCGAACGCAATCATGACGTCCGCAGTATGCTTCGGCACCAACGGGGACGCGATGTTCTCACCCGTCCGTACATGACTGACGACGCAGCCGCCGCGCTGTGCCATGCCGATGGTCTCGCTGGTACGCACGTTTTCGCCTCTTCGCATGGCCGCAAAGGCAATCAGCTTGGACGCCAGCACCGTTCCCTGTCCCCCGACGCCGCAGAGGAGACAATTTTTATTTTCAGCCATTGGTTTCACCTCATTCAATCGCCGTCGCCGGGCAGACCTGCGCGCACAGGCCGCAGCCGGTGCAGAGTCCGCTCTCGATGGTCACTTTCTTTCCTTCCACGACGAGCGCCGGACAGCCGGTTTCATGAATACACTTCTTACAGCCGACACAGCGGTCGTTCACGGTTTTCGCCTTTTCCGGTTTCACGAGGTTCACACACGGCGCGCGGCAGATGACAGCCTTGACACCTTTTTTCTCCGCCGCTTCCTTTACTGCATTCACGGTCTCATAGAAGTCAAACGGGTTGACCACCGTGATGTGGGAGACGCCGAGACCTTCCAGGACCTTAACAATATCAATTTTCCCGCCGTCGGTCCCCATCATGGTACGTCCGGTACCGGGATGGGGCTGACCGCCGGTCATAGCGGTGATGGAATTGTCGAGAAGCATCAGGACAAGGTCGCAGTCGTTGTAGACGGCGTTGGCAACACCGGTCATGCCGGAGGCAAAAAACGTCGAGTCTCCGATGAAGGAGAAGTTGACCGTGTCAGGCTCGATGCGGTGGATGCCCTGTGCGATGGTAACGTCCGCGCCCATACACAGGCAGGTGTCAACCATATCAAGTGGTTTCGCGTTGCCGAGGGTATAGCAGCCGATGTCGCCGGAAAAAACGGCCTTTTTGCCGCGCATGGCATGTTTGACAGCAAGGAAGGACGCACGGTGAGGACATCCGGCACAGAGGACCGGCGGGCGCACCGGCAGCGTGGGGAGGTCGGCTTTCGCGGGTTCGGAACGTTCGATTCCGAGAAAGTCCGCAAGATTTTTGGTAACGCTCTCGACCGTGTTTTCGCCGGCGAGCGGGCTGTTTCCGGTATACTTTCCGTAGACCTTACAGGGGAGATTATGCTTGCCGCAGAGGAAAATCAACTCGCGTTCGATGACGGGATCCAGTTCCTCTGCAACGAGGATTTTATCGGTGCTTTGGATAAACCCGACCGCCAGCTTTTCCGGAAAAGGATATGGTGTGCCGATTTTGAGAACGGATACACGGTCGCAGACACCGAGGATGCGGATGGCTTCGGTGACATAAGCATAGCTGATTCCGCCGCATGCAATGCCGATTCGTCCGGTTCCTTCCATCCTGTTAAAAGGACTTGCGGAAAACTCATCGGAAAGCGTCGGCACACGTTCCTCGATGCGAATATGGTTGAGGTACGAGGTACGGGGGAAAATGACCCATCGCTGAGTATCCTTTTGAAAGCCCTCCGGGGTATGCGGAACGTACTCGTCATCAACGGTAACGCTCGCGCAGCCATGGCATACGCGCGTCGTCGGGCGAAGGAGGACAGGTGTCTGATATTTTTCGCTGACCTCGTATGCCGCGCCGACCATTTCGTAGGCCTCTTCAGGCGAAGAGGGGTCAAAGCACGGCAGTTTGGCAAAGCGTGCAAAGTGACGGGTATCCTGTTCCGTCTGCGAGGAAATCGGCCCGGGGTCATCGGCAGACACGATGACCATGCCGCCCTTGACACCGACATACGCGAGGCTCATGAGCGGATCCGACGCCACGTTCAGTCCAACCTGCTTCATGGTCACAAGGGTCCGCGCCCCACTGTACGCTGCGCCGGCTGCCACCTCAAGTGCCGCTTTCTCATTGACGGACCACTCGACGTAAAAACGTCCGGCCGCCGTCTTCGCCGCCGTCTCCAGAATTTCCGTCGACGGTGTTCCGGGATATCCCGCCACAAGCGACACGCCCACATGAACGGCGCCGGCCGCGATGGCCTCGTTTCCCATTAAAAATTTGACTCTTTTCACTTGTTTCTCCAGGCTATGTATATATTTTAAGGGGAGTTCGACGGGGAGTTTCGCATGGGAACCTTTTGAGAAAAGGTTCCCATGCGGGGGCTGGGGGCAGAGTCCCAGCGTCCCCCTTACTTCACAACCCCCTTCTTCAGAATCACGTTAGCATAAATCGCACTCTCCCCTGTCACAACAACAGCATAGGCACGCTTGGCGCGTTCGTAGAAAGCAAAACGTTCGAGGAAGACGGGAGCGCGGTCCGTGTGATTGGCAACGATTTTGCGGTATTCCTCCCAGATTGGAATGTCGAGATCGCGGTCACTTTCGGTTTTGTCCATTAAGTAAACGTTGTCGTCGTAGGTGTCGAGCGGGAAAAGCTCAAGAACCGCGGACAGAAGCTCCGGCACACCGCATGCGTCCGAGCGGAGAACAATCTTGCCAATGCTCTCTCCCGGGAAATTGCCGTCGGAGAAAACGATTTCGTCACCGTGTCCCATTTTTGCAAGAACACAGAGCAGGTCCGGTGAAATGATTTTGTTGATGCCTTTTAACATAGTAAAGCCTCCTGTTATTTGTATAGATGAGTATGTATAAGATTGTAAACAAAATTTTATTTTCGTGCAAGAAACATGCCGTATTCCTTTGGGATGGTGATGACACCGTCCTCCTTGCGGGCGTCGAGAACCCGATATAACTCTTCCGCCGATACGGAGGCCAGTTCCGCTATCCCATTCATCGAGAAAATGTAGTCCACAAGGTCCTGCGTATCCGTCACTTCCAGCCGGTCGTCGTACAGACGCTTTTCCACAACCGAAAAGTACCTGCCAAGGTGTTCCGCACCATTCTGAAGCGTAAACCCATCGTTTCCGACCTCTCCATTTCCATGGGCCGCAAACAAATCCCGGACGTATGCAAGGATGCCGTTTTGGCCATACGTTGCACAGTAGAACCACCCGCCCGGCCGGAGAACACGCCGGACTTCCGCCAGACCACGGTGCAGGTCAGGAACATGGTAGAGCATCATATTCGCAATCACCGCATCAAACGCATCATCCTCATAGGGGATGCTCTGAATATCGGCCTGACGAAA
>JBJFGC010000153.1:0-3949 GCA_051892315.1 Eubacteriales bacterium | reverse complement strand
GTCACGCCGCCGTTCAGTGCCCGGAGGTTGGCCCCCTGAATCACCGGTCCCTCAGCCGTCGGGTCGGAAAACGGAATGCCAAGCTCAATCAGGTCGGCACCGTTTTCCACAGCGGCACGGACCGCAGCGGCGGTGGTTTCCAGATCGGGGTCGCCGCAGGTCAGAAAGGCAATGAACGCCTTTCCGTGGTCAAAAGCGGATGCAATCTTACTCATGGAGGTCCTCCCCTCGATACCGGGCAATGGCGGCACAGTCCTTGTCTCCCCGTCCGGATATGGTAATTACGATAATCTGATCCTTCTCCATCGTCGGCGCAAGCTTGACCCCGTGCGCGACGGCGTGAGCCGATTCGATGGCGGGAATGATGCCTTCCGTCTTCGCCAGATATTCAAAGGCGCAGACCGCTTCCTCGTCGGTAATCGGAACGTATTCGGCCCGTCCGATGTCATGCAGATAGGCATGTTCGGGACCGACGCCCGGGTAGTCCAGACCGGCGGAAATCGAGTAAACCGGAGCGATCTGACCATACTCGTCCTGACAGAAGTACGACTTCATCCCGTGGAAAATGCCGACCCGGCCCGTGTTGACGGTCGCGGCGGTTTCAAAGGTGTCAATACCCCGTCCGGCCGCCTCGCAGCCGATGAGCCGGACGCCTTCGTCTTCAATAAAGTGGTAGAAGCTGCCGATGGCATTGGAGCCGCCGCCGACGCAGGCCAGCACCACGTCGGGAAGACGTCCTTCCTTCTCCCGCAGCTGTTCCTTGATTTCCTTGGAGATGACCGACTGAAAATCCCGTACAATGGTCGGGAACGGGTGCGGTCCCATGACCGAGCCGAGACAGTAATGGGTGTCATCGATGCGGCTGGTCCACTCCCGCATGGCCTCGGACACCGCGTCCTTCAGCGTGGCGGTTCCCGTTTTGACCGGAACAACCTCCGCGCCGAGAAGCCGCATCCGGTACACGTTCAGCGCCTGCCGGATGGTATCCTCTTCGCCCATGAAGACCACGCATTCCATCCCCATCAGGGCGGCAGCGGTGGCGGTGGCGACTCCGTGCTGACCGGCGCCCGTTTCGGCAATCAGGCGGGTTTTCCCCATTTTTTTGGCGAGGAGCGCCTGGCCAAGGACGTTGTTGATTTTGTGCGCACCGGTATGGTTGAGGTCCTCACGCTTGAGGTAAATTTTCGCACCGCCCAGGTCCTTTGTCATTTTCTCGGCATAATACAGCCGCGACGGCCGTCCGGCGTATTCGTTGAACAGCTCCGTCAGCTCCCGATTGAAGTCGGGGTCGTTTTTGAAATGGTTGTAGGCCGCTTCCAGTTCGATGACTGCATTCATCAGCGTTTCGGGAATGTACTGCCCGCCGTGAATGCCGAAGCGTCCGTTTCCGTTGGGATTGGTCATTGTTTTTCCTTTCTTTCCGCGTCTCTTACCGCGCGGATGAACTCTCGCATTTTGATTGGGTCTTTTTTTCCGTCCGTTTCAATTCCGGAACTGACGTCGACCGCGTAGGGCCGGAGGGTCTCTACCGCCCGGGCCGCACTCGCGGCATCCAAACCACCGGCCAGAAAAAACGGACGGTGAATGTTCCGCAGGAGCGCCCAGTCAAACCGCGTTCCCGTTCCGCCGGCGCCGGAGTCGAGCAGGACACCGTCCGCCGTACTTTCCTCTGCGGCCGCGGCGTCGCGTTCGCTGTCGATGCGGAACGCCCGGATCAGCGGACGGTCCGTGAGCGTCCGCATGCAGCGGAGGTAGTCCTCGGACTCCCCGCCGTGAAGCTGGGCCGCTTCAATCAGCCCTTCGTTCAAGAGTCCGGCGACGGTTTCCGGTTTCTCACGGACAAAAACGCCGACCGCCCGGATTGCGGGATCCAATCTCCGTTTCAGATCCCATGCCTGCTCCGGCGAAACGTACCGGCGGCTGTTCGGGGCGAACACAAACCCGATGTAATCCGGCCGCAGTTCGTTGGCTGTCTCAATGTCGCAGATGCGGGACAGCCCGCACAGTTTGATTTTCGTCATAACGTTCCCCGCAGTTCAGCAAGCATCGCTTTTTTGTCGGGAGCACGCATCAGAGCTTCGCCGATGAGCACCGCGTCGGCCCCGATTTCCCGCAGACGGGCAACGTCGTCCGCGTTCCGGACGCCGCTTTCGGAAACAAAGCGTACCTCCGGCGGAATCTGCGCGCGCAGGCGGCGGCTGTTTTCGGTATCCACGGAGAAATCCCGCAGGTTGCGGTTGTTGACGCCGATCACCCGCGCGCCCGCCCGCAGCGCCGTCTGTACTTCCCCTTCGTCGTGGGCCTCCACCAAAGCGGACATTCCCAGCTCGTCGCACAGGCCGAGGTATTCCCGCAGCTGTCCCTCGCTTAAAAGGGAGCAGATGAGGAGAACTGCGGAGGCTCCGAGCAGCCGTGCTTCGTAAATCATATATTCGTCAACAGTAAAATCCTTTCGCAGACACGGAATCGAAAGCGCCGCCGCGATTTCCATCAGGTATTCGTTTCGTCCGAGAAACCATTTCGGCTCGGTCAGCACGGATACCGCATCGGCCCCCGCCGCCTCGTACTCCATCGCAATCTGCAGATACGGAAAGTCCGGTGCAATCAGCCCTTTGGACGGGGAGGCCTTTTTGCACTCGCAGATGAAGGAAAGCCCCGGCTTTTCCAACGCCTTTTCAAAGGCGAACGTCCCCTTGGGCAGGTCAAGAACCTGCTGCCGCAGGAGAGACAGCGGACGTTCCAGGCGGGCGGCCTCCACACGCTCTGCGGCGTGTCCGGCCAGCTGCTCCAGAATGGTCATGCCTGCGCCTCCGATGCGGTCGGTTCCGGACGGTTGCTCACCTCAATCAGCTTCTGCAGCGTTTCTGCTGTCCGTCCGGAGTCAATCAGCTCGGCGGCCAGAGCAACGCCGTCCCGCATGGTCGCCGCCTTTTCACCGATGAACAGGGACGCGCCCGCGTTTAGAAGCACCGCGCTGCGCTTTGGTCCCGCAGCCCCCTGCAAAATGTCCCGCGTAATCTGCGCGTTTTCCGCGGGGGTTCCGCCGACGAGATCGGCTTTCGCACAGCGTTCCAGACCAAAGTCCTCCGGTGCGATGGTGTAGGTTTTGTACCAGCCGTCCTTGATTTCGCAGACCGCGGTTGGTGCGCTTGCGGAAATTTCATCCAGCTTATCCATCCCGTATACCACCATTCCGCGGCGGACGCCGAGGCTGACCAGTACCTGTGCCAGCGGTTCCACCAGATAACGGTCGTACACACCGAGAAGCTGCAGCTTCGGGCTGCCCGGGTTGGTGAGCGGGCCTAAAATGTTGAACACCGTCCGGAAACCAAGCTCCCGCCGGATGGCGCCGACATACTTCATGGAGGTATGGTATTTCTGCGCAAAGAAGAAGCACATGCCGACTTCCTTCAGCAGCTCCAGACAGCGTTCAGGGCTTTGCTGAATGTTCACACCCAGCGCCTCCAGACAATCCGCTGTCCCGCACTGCGAGGATGCCGCACGATTGCCGTGCTTGGCGACCTTCACTCCGCCCGCCGCTGCGACGAGCGCGGACGTCGTGGAAATATTGAAGCTGTGCGCGCCGTCGCCGCCCGTCCCGACAATTTCAAACAATTCCATTCCGGGCGCCGCTTCCACCTTGACCGCGTGTGCACGCATGGCCGCCGCGCAGCCCGCAATTTCGTCGGTCGTCTCGGCTCTCGCGCTTTTCGTGGAAAGCGCCGCCAAAAAAGCCGCGTTCTGCGTCGGCGTCGTTTCGCCGCTCATGATCTCGTTCATCACACGGTACGCTTCGTCGTAGGTAAGATCCTCTTTGTTTACAATTTTTACAATCGCTTCTTTAATCATGATTTCGTCTCCTGTATGATATATTTAACATGAATTCGACGGGACTCGCGGGGGAAACTTTTGTGAACAAAAGCTTTCCCCCGCACCCCCTTCAAAAAAC
>JBJFGC010000152.1:0-3955 GCA_051892315.1 Eubacteriales bacterium | reverse complement strand
CGTGACCTTTACGAGCAGATTGGACACGGTGAGAACAATCACGCCGGAAAAAAACGTAGGATTTGCACTTCCTGCCTTTGCTTTTCCGATTGTTTCGCTGGGCTTGCTTCGCGGCTTCGGACCTGTACCAGTCACTGCAACCTCCGGATGCGGTTATCCTATGAATTCACGGAAGACCGAATTGTTCGGAATCATACGGTCGTCAAACAGGGCGTCGTCCGCTCCGGTCTGCACATCGGACAGCTTTTTTGCCAGCCGGTCCGCCTCCGCGCGGTATTCGCTGGTCACCGGAACCCCGGCCAACAGCGGAAGCGCGTAGCTTCGGATGACAAACAGCTCATACGGCAGAAACGAGTCCAGGTAGACGTCGCAGGCACCGGCGTTCGGGAAAATGTTTTTTTCCTCATTTTCGCGCACGCCTTGCCACAGGTGCAGGCTGAACTCCGGGGTGGCGCCGCGGAACTTGAAATCGCGGACAATGCGGCGGAGGAGCCGGATCTCGTGCCGGTCAAAGGGCACGCCGTTCACCGACACGTCATCGGTGACGGAGATGAAAACGCTCCGGTAATCGCCGAACCATGCGGTGATTTCAGGATAGACCGCTTGAATTCCTTCCACTACATATATATCGGACGCCGTGGGAAGATATTCGTCATATCCGACGCGGCGGGTCAGGGTAAAGTCGTAGCGGGGAATCAGCACGCTCTTTCCCTCACGCAGACGGGTAAGGAAAACGGACAGGTACGCAAGATCGATGGCTTCCGCAGAATCGTAATCCGGCGCCTTGAGGTCGACGCGGTTGCGGTCGCTGCGGTCATGGAAAAAGTCATCGATGGAAATGACCACGGCGTGACGTCCGGAATCGTTGATTTTTTCGATCAGGCGGCCGGCCGTCGTGGTTTTTCCGGAGCAGGTCGGTCCGGACAACGCGAGAATTCGCACGTCCCTGATGGCAAGAATCGTATCCACGGCGGCGTCCAGACGGGCACGGAAATCGCTTTCGCAGGTCCGGATCAGCTCTTCGGCTTCCTCCGGCGAGGAGAGGCGGAAAGTATAGTTTTTCATAAGGTTCCTTTGGTGGATGGATTGAAGTTTTTTCCGAAAAACGCCAAAGCAGACGAGCGAAGCAGGTCACGGCGGTGCTGTCCGGTCTCACCGGCATGGTCCCGGAGGTATTCATAAGGATATTTCGGCTCGGCTACGCGCTCGATGCGGACGCCGCCTTCCATATCCGCCGATGGAAGGGATACAAACTTGCTCATGGCAGAGGCGCCGGCAGCAAAAATGCTGTGCACCTCCTCCATCATATAAATATTGTACAGCCCCTCATGTCCCGGTTTGGCGTAGCCGACGTTTTCCAGATTGCCGACGGTATTTTTCTGCCGGTACATGTAGTACGGGAGATAGCCGGCATCCGGCAAAACGGTCTGGGAATAATCCACGCTGGCGGCGGCAATCTCCCCGCTGCGGTCGAATACTCCTTCGGAACGGATTTCAGCGGAACGCTTCACGCTGAACGTATGGACGGTGATGTTTTCGGGATCCAGAGCGAGAATCTCGTCGACGGTATGACGGAAGGAATCCACCGTATCGTGCGGCAGTCCGGCGATGAGGTCGACGTTGATGTTTGGGATACCGCTCTCGCGGGCGGTTTCGTACGCCCGGTAAAACTGCTCGGTGCTGTGGGCGCGGCCGATGCCGCGGAGAACGTCGTCGCTCAGGGACTGCGGATTGACACTGATGCGATCCACACCGTATTGGACGAGGGTGCGGAGACGTTCGGCGTCAATGGTGTCCGGACGTCCAGCCTCCACGGTAAACTCACGGACCACAGGGACATGCTCACGGATGCGTGAAAGAAGAAAGGCAAGCTGATCCGGCGTCAAAATGGTCGGCGTTCCGCCGCCGATGTAGACGGTGGCGACCTTCAGACCAATCTCGCGGATGATGGCGAAAAGGTGGTCAATGTCCCGCGCCAGAGCAGTGAGGTATTCGGGAATGAGCTTCAGCAGGTTCGGCGAAGTGTACGACACAAACGAGCAGTACGCGCATCGGGTCGGACAAAAGGGGATGCCGACGTAGACGCTGCACGCCCGTCTGGCCTCCTCATCGACGATTTGGGCCTCCGTCTGCGCAACGGTCGCGGCAAGGCACGCTTTTTTTTCGGTGACGAAATATTCCTTCGCAATGACTCCTGCCGCTTTGTCCGCGGAAAAACCGTTCTCCAGAAGCTCCGTCGCTACCTTGGCCGGACGAACGCCGGTGAGGATCCCCCACGGCGGTGTGTAGCCGGTGAAGGACGCACCTGCTTTGAGAACCGCTTCACCGGCCGAGAGCTTACGGACATGGTCGCGCTCCTCCGTCCACGCGGTGAAGGCGCAGGCGGATACCGAGCGTTCTCCGCAGGAAATGGTCACGGACGAACCGACACCGTCGGCCGTTTCCTCCATGGCGAGGGTCAGAACCAGAGTTTCCGCGGTCCGTTCCTCGTTTTCCGGAAATTTTGCCCCTGGGAAGAAAATCATCGCGAGCGTCTGCACGTAATATGGCTTTACGTTTCCGTTTATTTTTACAATCATAAGTTATTTTCGTTTCGGCTGTTTCAATACGTCCGAGTCCATCGGAATGGTAACAGGGCCGTCGTTGGTGATGGAAACCTTCATATCCGCGCCAAAGCGTCCGCGCGTGGTATCCGGAACCTCTCTGGCGACAAGCTCCGTGAAATGTTCAAACAGACGGTTGGCCTCGTCGGGGGAGGCGGAATTCAGGTAATCGGGCCGGTTTCCCTTTCGGTAAGAGGCAAGCAGCGTAAAGTTCGGGACGACCATCACCCCGCCGCCGATGTCGAGGACAGACAAGTTCATTTTGCCGTTTTCATCGGAAAAAATACGCATTTTCGTAATTTTTCCGGCAAGGAGGGCGGCGTCTTCCTCGGTATCGCCCTGCGCGACGCCGAGCAGAACCATCAGTCCGCGTCCGCATTCCGCGATGGTTTCGCCGTCAACGGTGACTCTGCCCTCGGAAATTCTTTGTACAATGGCTTTCAATGGCGAGTTTCTGTGGAAAACTGTTTTTTCCACAAACTCCTTTCCGGATATTTCATGGAATTACAGTTCAAGCTTCATGCCGTCGTAGGCCATACGGAACCCCTGCTCGGCGGCCAGACGTTCAAACTCCTGCTGGGTGTAGACGCGGTCGGCGGTGATGAACCCGTTGTGAGAAAAATGGTGGCAGACGAAAACGGTTTTCGCGTCCGCCGTACCGTTTTCGAGAAGAAGCCGCTTCATGCGGAGGTCTGCGCGAATGCCCATATGGTTACGGTCCTTCTCATCCCCCAACATAACATTCGTACAGTCCAAACTGATGAGATCGCACCGCTTCCCTTTCAGAAATTCGACGGTTTCCTCGGGGAAAAGGCCGGTGTCATGGGCGTAGAGGAAGGTTTTTCCGGTTGACTGCTCAACAAGAAGCATCATCCGGCATTCCTGATGCCGGTCATGGTCAGCCGGAAGCGGATAAACCGTCACGTCTGCCGCGGTCTCGATGGGTTCAAAGGAGGGCGCGTAATCGAACACCAGACCGTGGTTTTCGCCATGGCCGTTTTCGTCGGTCGCCACATACTCCTTCAGTCGTGACGCGGTGCTCATGTTGCCGTAGACATGCAGAACGCCGGAGGTTTCCCGGCGGCAGTACACCGGCTCCCGTCGGGTGGACAGCTCGTAGGCGTCGAAGTGATCCTCATGAGAATGGGTGACGACGATGTCCTCGATCTGCGAAAGGTCAACGCCGGCACGTGCCGCGCCATAATAAATGTCCGGCGGGAAATCGACGAGCAGCTTTCCGTTGACGCAGATGCCGGCCCGTCCGCGGAATTCCCGTCCCATGTTCCGGCGCGCGGCGGTGCAGACGGGACACTGGCAGAACAGCGCGGGAAGTCCTTCCGACGCTGCGGTTC
>JBJFGC010000151.1:0-3957 GCA_051892315.1 Eubacteriales bacterium | reverse complement strand
GGTTTTCGCTTTTCACGACCGAAGGATGTGAACTGGAAGAAACGGTACCAAACGGTAAATTACTGCGAAAGGAATGGTCTTTTGTATTTCTATGAATCAGGAGAAGCAAAAAAAATTCTTGCTTTCAATTGCCTATTACGGTGGGATTGCTCTCGGAGCTTATCTTGTGCTGCGATTTCTGATCCCACCGCTGGTACCGTTCCTCATCGGCTTTTGTATTGCATGGATTCTGCGGCGGCCAACCTCCTATCTCAATAAAAAACTACACATAACTCATAAAATCCCAGCGGCCATCTTAACTGCAATTTTTTATATACTCATTCTTTGCATTTTATTTTTTGCGGGTACCCAGCTCTTTTCGGCGCTGAAAAACCTGCTTCCCAAGCTGCCGGATATGTTTACGAATCAGCTGCTGCCTTTCATCAACCGATGCATTGATAAAATAAAAGAATTTGCCCGTCCGTTCGACGCATCTGCTGCCGCACAGATCGACACTTGGTTTAACGAAATTGCGTCATCCATGTCGCAGATGATTACGGCGCTTTCTTCCTCCGCTGTAAAACTGATTTCAAGCATCGCAGCCGGAACACCGGATATGATTCTGAAAATCGTTCTCACCGTCGTAACCACCTTTTACTTTGCACTCGATTTTGAACGGATCACTTCTTTTCTCGGACGGATTCTGCCGCCGGGCATAAAAAAGAAGATCCTTCCGCTCAAAGAGAAGGCACAATCCTCGCTTAAAATATTTCTTCGTTCTTATTTTTTGATTTTTTTACTCACTTTCGCCGAGCTCAGCATTGGCTTTCTGATTCTGCACGTACCATACGCTGTTCTTATCGCTCTGCTGGTCGCCATCATTGATCTGATGCCTGTTCTTGGCACAGGATTGATTTTACTCCCCTGGGCAGTGATTTCGGCCGTCATAGGAAAGATTCCGTTTGCCATTGGAATGGTACTGCTATACCTTCTGATTACCATCATCCGCAATATTGTTGAGCCGAAGCTGGTCGGCAAGCAGATGGGACTGCATCCGCTGGCAACGCTTATCAGTATGTTTGTCGGACTCCAATTGTTCGGTATTCTTGGGATGTTTCTGCTTCCTGTTCTGCTTTCCCTTCTGCTGCAGTTCAAACGGGACGGCATCCTTAAGCTTCCGTCCTGGATGGAGGAAAAAACGTCGTCATAAAGAGGACGTGATAAAATCTCTCGTTTCTAAATAAATATCTGATGAAAAAACTGGACACCAATCGTGATACCCATTGTATCAAAATTGGTGTCCAGTTATGGCGGAGAAGGAGAGATTTGAACTCTCGCGCCGGTAAACCCGACCTACACCCTTAGCAGGGGCGCCTCTTCGGCCTCTTGAGTACTTCTCCGTCTCAAGGATTCCGGAAGAAATCCTCCCGGGCATACGCGACCGTCTCATCACGTTGCCTGATTATTATAATATATTCCCCGGAGTTTGTCAAGAGCTTTTTTGAAAATAATTCTTTTTCCGATATTTTTTCGTGTTCCGCGTTATCCAAGCGAACATTCGTCCGCATCTTCAATATACGGATTTCCCTCTCCGTCGAACTGAATTTCAAGGAAAACATACGTGGACGCAAAGTAATTTTTCGCGTCCCAGCGGTCGGCGATGTAATAGAAATGCTCTCCGTCTTCTTTTTTCAGCGGAAGCACGAATGCCGGCTGGCTGTGGTAGGTGGTTTCGTCGCCGAACCGGTGCAGCATCGACCAGCGTCCTTCCATGGAATCGGCGGAGGCATACTTTCCCTGATTCGGTGCCCATCCGGTGCAGAAGGAGCTGAGCATATAATATTTTCCTGCCCGTTGAAAAACCGCCGGCGCTTCCCGGTATTCCCCCTGCCACAGCGACTTCACCAGTTCCTCCACATTGAGGTAATCTTCGCTCAGACGGTACAGATGGAGGTCGGCATTATCCCGGGAAGCGGAGAGAAAGTACGCCGTATCGCCGTCCTCAAACAGCGTACAGTCCCGGGACATGGCGCCATACGGGTTGAAGCTGCCGTGGTAGGTAAATTCACCGTCCGGTGTATCGCTCGTTGCGACAGCACAGCGGGCTTCATGGTAGTTCATCCCGTTTTCGTAGTGCATCCACATCACAAATTTACCGGTCCGGCGGTTATACAGGACCTTCGGCCGTTCGATATTGACCTTGTGCCGGACGCCGTCCACTGTATGCGAAAGAGCAAGGTCGGTGCGCACCCGGTATGGAGCAGCGGGACTGTCGGTCGTGAGCGAATGGCAGACAAAATCCCAGTGTTCGAGGTCGACGGAACGGTAGCAGGACACATAGATATTATCGCGCCGGTCTTCGCCGTACCAATAGTAACATCCATCGTGGAACAGCATATGACCGCCGTGAGCGTGCAGCTCGTTGCCGTCGGTATCGTAAAGAATGACGCCGTTTTTCATAAGGAATCTCCTTGTTTGGAAATTTGTTTTTGTTTTCGCAGGAATCGTCCCCCTGTCCGGCTTCCCCACGCAAGGGTAAAACAGAGCGGAATGGATGCGCAGATCTCAGCGCCATCCAAAGGCTCGGCGGCAGGACGGAGCCAAACGGTGCGAACAGCTTCTCAAGCAGTTCCGGTACAAGTACATGCATGAGGGAAATCTGCGCAATGGTTCCGGATTTCATCGCACGGTTTCCATTGGCTCTTCCGGGAAATAGCCCATTTCCATCCGTACTTCCCTGCGCTCGATGTCGCGGTTTCCATAGCAGCAGGCGTCAAACCCGATCAGTTCAAAGCCCATCGCCTGATAGAACGCGATGGCGACCGCGTTGCACGACTGGGTTTCCAGGATCACCGCCCGCCGGCCCTGCTCCGCCGCCTTGGCTTTCGCGAGATTCATCAGCACGGTGGCGATGCCCTGCCTGCGGTGCCGTCGGTCGACCCAGAGCTCGGTGACGCGCAGGCGATTGGACCACTCCTCCGGACAGATTTCGATGGCCGCGATGAGCGTATCGTTTTCGAGAATTCCGTAAGCCTCCGCGTTTTCCCAGTGCGCCTGATACAGGCTATCGTATGTAACGTTCGGATTGACAAACGTCTTCTCAAACGGTTTTTTCGTAAACGTAACTGACCATCCCGCGTCGCTTCGGGTCCGCTCAACCTCATAGTAAAAATCGGAGGTATAGGCAAAGTCCAGCAGATACCCCTGCCATTTGGATGGTTCGAGATATTGGATTTGATTCGTGAAGTCCGTCATGGTTCCAGCTCTTTTCGTAAATGGTTGTAGATTTTGATACAGAATTCATACAGTTCCGCCCAATGTCCCGGCAGCTCCTCGAGTAAAACACGCGCGGTTTTCTCAGCAAGCTGATACTGTTCCGCAGAAATCAGACGATTGGCGAGGGCCGCGTCGAGCTCGTCCTGATCAAGCAGTTCCAATGGGCCTCCCGGCAGCGCGGCGACATCGAGAAACAGGTCACGGAAGTAAGAATCGCTTCCGCAGACAATGTTCTCCAGCGTTATGTCGAAATAATACTGAAAAATCGTCCCGGTCCGGTCCAGCATCACGGTCAGCCACCAGTGCCTGTTTTCCGGCGCAATCTGCAGCCAGCGATAACCATCCGCCGCAATGCAGATCTCCTGTCCTGCCACGGTTTTCCAAAGCGGTGCGGCCACGGAATCCAGACACAGCAGCGCGGCGGTTCCGCTCAAACCGTTCTTTTCCTCAAACGGCAGGCAGGCGAACCTTCGTGCCGTGACCCGCTGCCATCCGCTGCGCTGAATATGCTTTATTTTGATTCGCACCGCTCCGGCACCTCCTCCGGCCGCCCGACTTCTTCAAACGGCATGGACGACGGTTGGTGGCCGTCGAGAAACCACATCGCGCGCAGGGGCGTCATACCGGCTTCCAACGCGCCGTAAAGTTCACGGCTTCCTCCATCTCCGATGAAGATGCAGTCCTCCGGCGCGACCGCGAGAC
>JBJFGC010000150.1:0-3969 GCA_051892315.1 Eubacteriales bacterium | reverse complement strand
CCGTCTTTTTTATGGTATCGACCACCATATTGGCACAGGCGGCCGCGCCGCTGACGTAAGCGGTTCCAAAAACAGCTTCAATCATGTCCGGTGTAACAAGGCAGCGGGCGGCGTCATGAATTGCCACAAAGTCGCACGCCGGATTCACCGCGTCAAACCCGATTTTCGCCGATTCCTGCCGGGTCGATCCCCCCGCAATCACCTTCGTAAGTTTGGTAATCCCATGCTTTCGGAGAAGTGTTCCGCAGCCATCCACGTCTGCGGCTCTCGTCACTACGACAATTTCATGAATCTCCTCCGTCTGCTGAAAAGCCATCGCACTCCGCACAACCACCGGCAATCCCTGTATTTCAATAAACTGTTTCGCACGCTCATCGTTCATTCGCGTTCCGTTCCCTGCCGCAAGAATTACCGCCGAATTGAATTTCTTTTTTTCTCCGGCTTTCCGTATCACTGAAGACAGTTTTCCCATAACTACCCCATTTTTATGAATATCACCGTGGATTATTATAGTTCGTATTATTATAGCACAAAATCCGTTTTTTTTATATAATATATTGTAAATATTTGCTTTTTTGTTCGGTTGGGTACTCACGGGGGCAAAAAACGGCCTGCTTCCAACTCATCAAAATCCCCTTCCCACCGATTGATTTTCTTAAACCTATATGCTATAATAGAGAAAAATGGAGGTGTTTTATATGGATTATCATCAGCTTGAACCTAAGAAAGTGTTCACATATTTTAAGAATCTATCGGATATTCCGCGCGGATCCGGAAACGAAGCGAACGCGGCGGAATATGTGTACCGAACGGCATTGGCGCTTGGTCATGACGCGGTGATGGATTCGGCGCATAATGTCTTTGTTCGTATGAAGGCAGCGAAAGGATACGAAAAGCACGCACCGGTGCTGCTTCAGGGGCATCTGGATATGGTGTGTGAAGCCAATCGGGATACGGTGCATGATTTTCAGACCGACCCAATCCGCCTCATCCTCGACGGTGACCGGCTCCATGCCGACGGTACAACCCTCGGCGCAGACGACGGCGTTGCCGTCGCCACGATGCTTGCGCTGCTTGATTCCCCGGAACTGCCTCATCCGCCCATCGAATGCCTGTTTACAACCGATGAAGAGACCGGTCTGACCGGGATGCGCGCGTTTGACTCCTCGCTCGTGCGCGCACGACGCATGATCAACCTCGATTCCGCAACGGAAGGCGAGGCAACGGTTTCCTGCGCCGGCGGCGTCCGTTCGCATGTCTATTTTCCGATCGAACCGGAACCGGTCCCGGAAAATGATTTCATATATACGCTCTCCGTCGGCGGTCTGTTCGGGGGTCACTCCGGCGAGGATATCCACCTTGGACGCAGCGGCGCCGTTGCCGTCTTTGCGCGACTTCTGTACGCCGCCGCAAAGGTCTGCAGCATCCGGCTCGCCAACGTATCCGGCGGAAGCCGCGACAACGCGATCCCACGTGAATGCTCCGCGGAAATCGCGGTCTCGGATCGCGCAGTCTTTGAAACAGCGATTCGTGCAGAGGAAGCAAACATCCGCGCCGAGCTGATCGAAGACGACCGGAACTTCCGCGTGCTTCTGGAAGACGCCTCCGCCGAAGGTGACTTTCTGTCCGCGAACGCCTCCGAAAAGCTCGTTGAACTGCTCCGCATCCTGCCAAACGGCGTTCACGGCATGAGCCGTGCGATCCCCGGACTTGTAGAAACCTCCTCCAACCTTGGTGTCATTCGGAAACTCGAAGATTCCTATGAAATTGTCGTGCTCTCCCGTTCTTCCGTCTCGTCCAAACTGGACGATATCGAAAACCGTGTGGAATGCGCGGCGAAAATCGCGGGCGGTACCTGCGAACATCTCAACCGTTATCCCGGATGGGATTTCACCGTCGGTTCCCCGCTCCAGAAGCTCTACCTCGACACATACCGCACTTTGTTCGGAAAAGAAGCGCGCGTCATCGGCATCCACGCCGGCCTGGAATGCGGTCTCCTGAAAGACAAAATTCCGGACATGGACATCATCTCTATCGCTCCCGACATCCGTAACCTTCACTCTCCCGACGAAAGTCTCTCTGTCTCCTCCATGGCACGTCTGTGGACTCTCGTCTGCGAAATGCTGAAGAACAGTTGACCGGAGATGGTTTGCAAGGCAATGCAGTTTACCCTGCATTGCCTTTGTCTCTCTTGATTTTAACGTGAGTTGGACGGGGAGGGCTTTCCCGAAAAAGCTCTCTCCGGACCCCACCTCAAAAACTTTCAAAAAAGAAACAAGATACCATGCAAATCAAGCAAAAAATTTGCACAAACTTTGTCGATTCCTTCCGTTTAAAGTTTTTTGAAGGGGGTGCGGGGGAAAGCGGAGTTCGCGCAGCGAAGCTCGGAGTTCGCGCAGCGAATCTCCATTGTTCCAACAAAAGTTTCCCCCGCGAATTCCATCCAACTCATGTTATTATATTGAATCTTTTGCAGATGAGTCGATTTCTTTCTCCCACCCCACACTCCCCTTCGGGGGATTTTTTTGTGCAGGGTTGAATATAATAGAACAGATTATGCTTCGGAAGGTATATGTGTTCATGAATGCTCATGTAAACTACAAATTCGGAAGAAACCTGCGCATGGAGAAACAGGACGGCGCACCGAAGATTCCGTCGGTTTCGTGCGGACTGACGGCAGAGGACGTCAAAAGGTCCCGGGAACAGTACGGTGAAAACACGCTGACCGTAAAAAAACAGGCCGGTTTTTTCCGACAGTTTCTGCGGAACCTGAACGACCCAATCATCAAAATCCTGATCTGCGCGCTGGTCATCAACACGTTGTTTATGTTTTCCGACCGGAACTGGGCGGAATCGGCCGGAATTGCGATTACCGTGTTCATCTCCGCCTTTGTCACCACTTTGTCGGAACATTCCTCCGGTTCGGCGTTTGAGAAACTTTATTCCACCCTGGGAGACACCTCCTGCCACATCCTGCGCGACGGCGTTCTGGGAGAATGCAGAATGTCGGAAATCGTGAAATACGATGTCGTCTATCTCTATCCCGGTGACATGATTCCGGCCGACGGTATTCTGCTGCGCGGGTCGATGGCCTGCGACGAATCTCCTCTGACCGGTGAAAGCCGGGAGGTTCGCAAAGCCGCGGACGATGTTGTTCTTTCCCTCCTTCGCCGGAACGAAGAAATTGCAGACCGGATGAAAGCCGGAACAAGCTGTGCCGTCTTCCGCGGCAGTCATGTGGTATCCGGGGAAGGTATCATGCTGGTGACGGCCATCGGGGACCACACGATGTATGGCTCCATTGCCACTGAACTGTCGGAGGAAGGCGGCGTCAGTCCGCTCAAAACGAGGCTTTCTCATCTGGCGCGGACAATTTCCAAAATCGGCTACGTTTCCGCGGGAATCGTCGCGGCGGTCCATCTTGCGGACGCGTTCTGGTTCGACGCAGGGAGAAATCCCGCCATCGCTCTGGCACGGCTTCATGATCCACGGT
Organism: Eubacteriales bacterium; assembly: GCA_051892315.1. GTDB lineage: Bacteria > Bacillota > Clostridia > Oscillospirales > CAG-272 > UMGS1696. The sequence goes on along the minus strand of JBJFGC010000150.1, from coordinate 476 downwards.
TCGTCGCCGCGGAACTGGTTCAGGCATTGACGATGGCCATTTCGGTCGTCGTGGTCGCCGTTCCGGAGGGGCTTCCCATGATGATTACCGTCGTCCTTTCCTCCAATATGAAACGAATGCTGAAGTCCGGTGTCCTCGTCCGACGCCTGATCGGCATCGAAACGGCGGGCAATGTTGACATTTTATTCACCGACAAAACCGGTACCCTGACCACCGGCAAACTGACCGTATCCGGTCTGATTACCGGTGACGGTGAATATCGCTCGTACGCTTCTGCTCCGCCGGCCGTCGCGGAACGGCTCCGGACGGCGGCCATCGCTTGTGCTTCCGTCTTCAACGCGACCGAACGGGCCATTCACCGTTTTATCGGACTGAACAGCCACCGCGCTTCCCTTCCGGACATCGGCCGTATCCCTTTCGATTCTGCGAAAAAATACGCCGCGGCACAGTACAACGGAAAAGTCTACGTTCGCGGC
>JBJFGC010000149.1:0-3980 GCA_051892315.1 Eubacteriales bacterium | reverse complement strand
TGATCCCTTTGTATGAAAGTTTTTGAGGAGGGGTGTAGTTACGCTCCGCGTAACTACGGGGGAGGGGCTTTTTTCAAAAAGCCCTCCCCGCCCAACTCCCCTTATTACAATCTATGCGCACACAGGAATTCGGCGAAGCGGATGATGGGAAGGAGGGTCAGGACGGACATCAGGGAGGTGGAGCCGACCAGCTCGGCCGCGCAGCCGGGGGAGATGCCGTACATTTCACCGAACATGGTAATCACTGCGGCGGTGGGCATAGCGGACATGACACAGCCGAAGACGACCATGTAGTCCGGCGCGCCGACGAGCCAGAGAACGGTCGTCACCGCGAGGGGCATGAGAATCAGGCGCGAGACATTCGTGAGGTAGACGGCGGGGTTGGTGAGCATGGACTTCAAGCCGCGGCGGCTCAGGTTCGCGCCGGTGATGAGCATGGAAATCGGGGTACACAGTCCCGCGATGTAGCCGGAAAAGTCCGTCAGAAAAGTGGGAAGGTGAAGACCGGAGAGAAACAGCAGAATGCCGATGAGACAGGGGATGGTGCCGTAATTGATGAGCGCCTTCTTCGGCGTGATGCGGATGTCGTCACGGCCGCGCGCCAGAATGGCAATGCCCCACGTCCACGTGAACAGGTGGAAACTCACGATGAAAAACGCACCGTAGAACAGACCGGTCTCCCCGAAAATGGACTTGAGAATCGGGAAGCCAATGAAGCCGCAGTTTGTGAACAGCATTCCGAATTCTGTCAGCTTCCGCTCGTCCGGCGTCCGGATGGGCTTGGCGAGAAAATAGGCGATCACCGCCATGAATACGTGAATGAGCAGACCGAGTCCGAGAATGAGAAGCCCGTTCCGGATGTTTTCCGCCGTCGGCTCAATCCCGATCAGCGCGTTGATGATCAGAAACGGCTGCCCCAGCTTCACAATCAGCGTGGAAAGTCGTTCCGTCGACCGCTCGTCAATGATCTTCAGCTTTCCATACAGAATCCCGGCTCCGAGCAGCAGCGCCAGCGTAGCAATCGTAGACAACAGCGACCCAAATGACATACAGAATACCTCGTTTTTCTTTTGGTCTGGAGTAATGGAGTTTGCGGGTGAAACTTTCAAAAAGGAAGATTCATGGAGCGTTGCTGCACAGGCTTCGCCCCACGCCTCCTTCAAAAACCAGCCGGATCTCCACGCATTCCCCTATTTCTTTACATTATGATAATCTTCATCATAATCTTCTTCGTAGTCCCCGGTCTCGTGGAGCCAGGCTTCGTGGTGCTTTTTCTGGTGACGGCGGTGACGGAGGAGGATGATGGGGATGGCGGCAAGCTGGACGAGAATGACAATGACGACGGCTGCAAGAAGGGGGTGTTGGAACAGACTCCGGAGACTGCGGCGCGTCACTTCTTCCGTTCTTTCTGCCTGACAGCGCACGCAGACTTTCGTGACGTGCGTGTCGGTTTCCTCCGTGACTTCGTAGGAATGGCCGATGGCCGGACGGGTTTCCGTTACCTCGTAGCCGCAGACCCGGCATACCGCGCGGTAGTAGCCGTCCTTTTCACACGACGGCGCCACGTCCAGCGTGACCGCCATGTCGTGACCGGCCGCCGGAAGGATTTCTTCGCGGACATACCCGCATTTCGCACAGGTTTCCGTGATTTTTCCGTCCGTTTCACAGGTCGGGGCGACCTCGATACGGTTTTCATAGAGGTGTTCGCACGCCGAAAGCACCTCCACCTTTTCTTCCCCGCACGTCCGGCAGACGTATTTTATGTACCCGTCTTCATCACCGAAAACGTCCTTCCGTTCCGCTTCCGCGAAATCGTGCCCCAGCGCCGGCGCCGTTTCCGTGTACGAGTCGCCGCAGACCGTGCAGGTGTAGGTCACCCCGCCGTCCGTGGTGCAGGTCGGGGCAACATCGGCCGTGACCTCGTACGTGTGCGGGTCGCCGGGCCGGATCTCGTCGATGACGTCACCGCAGAGGGAGCATTTCCGGAGAAAGCGCCCGTCCTGCCCGTGCGCCGCCTGCGTGTCCTCGATGACCTGGTATTGATGCCCCGTGGCCGTGAGGGTCTCGGTGTAGGTGTGAACCTCGCACGTGTAGCCCTTGCTGTTCAGGTTGTCCGAAATCTGACAGATGTACTCGATGAAGCCGTCCTCGGTACAGGTCGCCGCGCGGCTCGCGCTCTGCCGCCAGTAATGCGCGTCGGGCACGGGGGCGAGGGACTCGGTCCCGGACTTCATCCCGCAGATCGAGCAGCGGTAGGAGCGGGTTCCGGTGAGCGTACAGCTGGAGGGGTAGTCGACGGTTTTGTCGGCAGACCACTGGTGCGTGTGGCCGGTGTAGAAATCGATGATCGCCTGCGCTTCCGCGGCGGCAATGGCGCGGAGGTTGTCGTCGCTGTCGAGCAGGGTGCGGTCGTGTTCGTTGGAGAGATAACCGTGCTCGATGATGATGGAGGGGGTGCCGAATTTGGACGCCCATGTGTTGATGCTGAAGTAGTCGCTGGTGACGCCAAGCGCGGACGCGCCGGGCATATCCCATTGCCGGTCACTGTTCCAGTAATAGACGCCAAGCTCGTCGCCGGTGTCCGCGCGGGTTTCGACGTTCCCGCGGGCGAGGTCGACGGAGGCGCTGATGGAATCGAGAATGCTTCCGGCTAAGGCAGACGCGTTGAAGCGGTCGATTTTGGAGACGATGGCGAGCGTACCGTTTGCGGAAGAAATGTCGGTGCTGTTGCAGTGGAGACTGATGAGGACATCGGCGTTGGCATCAAGGATGCACAGCGCGCGGGGGAGAAATTTCAGGTAAGTGTCGTCGGTGCGGGTCATGACGACCTCGAAGTTTCCGTTGGCGCGCAGGATCTCAGCGACGTACTGCGCGAGGAGGAGGTTGTACTCCTTCTCGAGACGGATGCCGACGGCCGAGCCGCCGTCCATGCCGCCGTGACCCGCGTCCAGAACGACGACGATTTTCTCGCCGTCCGCACAGGCATGCGGCGCAAGGCGCGGAAGAAAAGCAAGACAAAGCAGGACTATTATAATAAAGGAAGAAAATTTTCGTAAAGCAGCGTGGTGTCTGATCATTGCACATCTCCGTGTGTAATCTAACAATCACGGATATTATACGACAAAAACGGTGGAATTGCAAGATGTCTGACAAAAAAACGTTTGTCCGGCCCGCCGGGCCCGCGCACGTGTTTCCTCCTGTGGCAGAAATCCCATCCGCATGATGGAATTGTGACATCTTCCAATATTAAACAGGATTTAATATTTCACTTATATTACACATAAAGGAAAAGTCTTGCAAAAAAAAAACGGCTGTGGTATCATATCCGCGTAGGGTAAGGACGAAACGGCGTCCCGCTGACCCTAACTAACATTCTTTATAAGGAGCACAGATAAAGATGAAGAAAGTTCTTTCTCTGATTCTTGCCCTTCTGATGACCGCTTCTTGCGCATCCGCTATCTTCGCTGACGACGCCGCTATCGACGAAGCTAACGAAGAAGCTGCTGTAGAAGAAGTTGCTGTTGTTGAAGAAGCTGTAGCTGGTCCTTATGACAAGGCTATCGAATTCCTCAACAATAAAGGCATCTACAAGGGAAAGTCCGCTGATGACCTCGCTGCAGAAGATGCAATCGAACGTTATCAGATGGCTCTGTTCGTCGCTCGTATCTCCACTGGTTGGGTTGACGATGCACAGTGGGAAGACGGTCCGGCCAACAACTCCACCTTCCAGGACATCGGCGATGAACCCGCCAACAAGTACCTGGGCGCACTCTCCTATGCAAATCAGAACGGTATCATCGAAGGTTACAGCGCATCCAAGTTCGCTCCCTACGATGGCATCACCTACCGCGACGCTCTGACCATGGTTGTCCGTACCCTCGGTTACAAGGGTCTGGCTTATCCGTGGGGCTACATTGAAAAGGCTGTAGAGCTCGGTCTCACCGCAGATGTTAACGCAGCTTACACCGACAACCTCACCC
>JBJFGC010000148.1:0-3983 GCA_051892315.1 Eubacteriales bacterium | reverse complement strand
TTCACCAGCAGAATCGGGTCGGCAAACAGCGTTGGTAAAGCGGTGGTATTATAGAAATCAGTAAAAAATGTAGCCAAATTCTTCACTCCTGTCAATTTGAATTATGAGGGGAGTAAAATCAACCTAATGTGATAATTACGTCGCCGGAGTTTACACTGGAGCCCTGCGGAGCTTCGATGGATTTGACAGTACCGCCCTCTGCGGCGAAAATTTCGTTTTCCATCTTCATTGCTTCAAGAATGCAGACGAGATCGTTGGCCTTGATGGTATCGCCGACCTTAACGTTCATCTTGAGGATGGTTCCAGGCATAGGAGCGGTCACCTTAATGGAACCGGCAGAACCAGAAGCGGCAGGCTTTGCAGCGGGGGCAGGAGCTGCAGCCGGAGTGGAAGCAGAGGTAGCAGGAGCAGCGGCAGGAGTGGGCGCGGGAACTGCGGCGGCCGCCGGAGCGGAAACGGTTCCTGCTTCTTCCACTAGTACTTCATATGTAACACCGTTTACGGTAACATTATACTTTTTCATATTGCTGTATTTCCTCCGAAATTATTAAGATATGGATGATGTGAATGATTTCAATAATCAGTCTTCGCTGCTGCCGGACCAGCTTTTGCGTCCGGTCTTACGTTTAAAGGAGACAACGTGATACGGAAGTCCCGCGGAACCTTCTTCTGCACGATAGGCTTCAATTGCGGCACAGATTGCTGCGAGAATCGCACCGTTATCTGCCGGAACCTCAGAAGCGGCTGGTTCTTCTTTTACGGGAGAGACCGGAGCAGGTGCGGGCTTTTCTTCCTTGACCGAATCCGAACCGGGTTTCGGTTTGGATGATTTAACGGGCTTTTCAGGTGTACTGAACACCTTGAAGAGAGAGAGACAGCCCCACAGGATGATAAGCACCATAAAAACCGTTCCCATCCCACGGAGAAGCATTTCACCGGACAAGGCAACTTTTTCACCGAGATCCAGGCCTGCATCCAGATAAATTGATAAGTATGACATTGCGTTCCCTCCGAATCAAAGAGGCAGGTTGGCATGCCGACGTCTGGGAGATACCGCAGACTTTCCGGCAAGCATCATCACAGCAGACGCAAGTCTCTGACGGATTTCGGCGGGTTCGATGATGTCGTCGATTTCCCCAGCGCGGGCAGCGGCCACCGGAGCGGCAATCTCCTCGTTCCACTTCGTCTCGAGCGCTTCCCTGCTGGTGTTTTTGTCAATCTGATCGTTCCAGAGCAAAGCAACCGCGGATTTCGCGTTCAGACAGCTGATTTTTGCGGTATCGAGCGCAAATACAATGTCCGCACCAATGGACTTGGAGCCAAGCACCGAGAAGACGGAGCCGTAAGCCGATCCGCTGACAAAGGTAATGAGAGGGGTTTTCGCCATCGCATAGGCGCCGGCGAGCTTTCCGATTTCTGCACAGAAGGGATTTTTTTCTTCATTTCCGGAAAGAACGAAGCCCTCAGAATCAACAAGCGTAATCACCGGAATCTGGAAACAGTCGCAGAAGCTGATGAACTTTGCCGCTTTTCGTGCAGCTGCGGAGGTCAGCCTGCCTCCATCTTCCGCATGGTTGGTTCCGACAACGCCGCAGACCACACCAGCCAAAGAAATCAGGCCAACCGAAAGAACTTTTGCGTAACCAGCATACAGTTCGAGGTACTTTCCGTCATCCGCAAAGGACGCGACCAGCGATCTGACGTCGTCGAAAGCGGGAACGATATGACGGTTGACCTCGTCATTGGTGAGAATTTCCACGCCGCCCTCCTCGTTGTTGGACGGGAGATAGGAGAGAATCTCACGTACCGCCCCAAGAGCTTCCGCGTCAGTTCCAGCCGTATACGCGGCTATTCCATTTTCTGCCGCATCCTCCGCAGTACCGCCGCCGACGATGAACGGTGGGTTTACGCTGATTTTGGATCCTTCCGTTACGAGGACAAGGTCGAACATGGAGGCAATCACAGCCGCTGCTCCCTGTACAACGCCGGCACAAAGTGCAATCTGTGGAATCACACCGGACGCTTGGGAAACCGCTTTCATGATGCTTCCGTATCCTGCCAAAGCCCGAACACCCTCCGGCAGATAAGCTCCCGCACTGTCAAAAATACCGACCACCGGACAGCCGTTCTCTACAGCCAGCTTATAAACCGCACAGATTTTTTTCGCTGCCGCCTCGCTGACCGAGCCTTTCGCTCTTGCGATATCCTGGGCGAACGCGTACACAAGACAGCCGTTCACTGAGCCATAGCCACAGATCACGCTTTCCAGCTCATCAGGGAGTGTACTGTCGAATTCGGTGACGCGGCGCGCGGTGAACGTGCCCGTTTCGGTGAAGGTACCTTCATCGAAAAGCCCGGTGATGCGTTCTCGCGCGGTAAGCGCACCGTTTTTCGCGGCAGCCGTATCCGATTTCAGGAGAAGCGCACGGAGTTCACCGACAGTTGCGGCAATAGTTGTTTTATCCATATATCCTCCGTCAAAATGTTAAAAATAATGCAAAGATACAGGGCAAAATTTCCATCGGAAAACGCAGTCTCTGATGGAATACCATTCTACCCCATTATATAAATAATAACTCCATTTTTAAACAATATCAAGTGGTTTCTGAAATGTTAATAAAAAATTTATAATTCGACCTTTCTTTTCTTACATGCATTGTATATACTGGAACCAAATTTGAAATTTGAGGTGCTTTTCTTTCATGTTGATCGATTTTCATACGCACGCTTTCCCCGATAAGCTAGCTTCCCGTGCGCTCAGTACTTTGGCCGCCAAGGTTCGCATGATACCGGAAACCGACGGCAGCATAGGGGGACTTCTTTCACACATGGACTCCTGCAATGTCAAACGCGCGGTGGTGTGCAACATTGCGACCAACGTCAAACAGATGACGAACGTCAATAATTTTGCTGTGGAAACGCTGAAAAGTCACGGCGACCGCCTGCTTCCCCTCGGCAGCGTTCATCCGGAAGCAGAAAAACCATCAGAGGAAATTGAACGGCTCAGGGAAGCCGGTATTTCCGGCTTGAAACTACACCCTGATTATATGGGTTTTCAGATTGATGATGCTGCCTACGATGAAATTTTTGATACCGCTGCGGCACTTGGAATGTTTATCCTCATTCACGCCGGTTTTGATTTCTATTCCCCTTCCAAGGTCTGGGCACCGCCGGAGGCCATTCGGAAGCGTCTTGCACGAAGTCCGGAAACGACGCTTATCTGCGCGCATTTCGGAGGTAATATGATGTGGACCGAGGTTGAGGAAAAACTGCTTGGCAAGAATCTCTACATAGACACTTCAATGGGGTCGGCGGAAGGCCTGCGCCGCGAGCAGGCGGCCCGGATGTTCGGAAAACACGATGACGGAAAGATTCTGTTTGCCAGCGACTGTCCATGGGGCAATGAACGCGAAACATTTGAGTACGTGGATTCTCTGCCCATTTCCGACGAGCGGAAGGAGAAAATTTTCTCGAAAAACGCGCTCGCACTCCTAAAACAAACTGCAAAAAATGCCGACTGTCCCCTGTTGGACAGATGACCTTCATTTATAAAAAACAAAGCAGAGGAAAGATTTTACGTTCTGTTCCCTGCTTTGTTTTTCTGTTTTTTAAGATTCCTTATCAGCAGAATCAGGTGCAGTCTGAGCTGCGGTTCCTCCGAAGGCACCGAGTTCGTCCGAAATTTCATCGGAATATCCATCCGTGAATTCGTCGAATCTGGAAATATCAAAATCGTTTTTCCCGCTGAGGCCATCTTTCTGCATCATTTTTTCAAGTACGCTGATATCGCTCGAGATGTCAATGGATTCGTTTTTGAATAATTGATCCACCTGCTGCTCGAAGCCGACGGCGAGAAGGTCGAGAATGTTTTCGATTTTTTCCTTAGACTGCTTCATGTTCTCCCCTGCCACACCTACACGTTCAATTCGGCTGTAGGATTCCAGCAGCTTCAGCGTTGTGGGCAGGTAATAATTCATAAAGGT
>JBJFGC010000147.1:0-16574 GCA_051892315.1 Eubacteriales bacterium | reverse complement strand
TTTCGTCTGACGCTGGAGAGCAGAAGCAAGGTTGATGTCCTTGTTGAAAATCTGGTAACGGAACATGTAGGGGAGGTTGGCGAGGTAGGTACCGAACTGGAACGCGAATTCACAGAGACGTCCTTCCATGATGAGGTCGACAATCCGGGCGGTTTCCGGGTCCTCGGAATACTTGTTTTTCAGAGCGGTGTTGTAGTATTCCGGATAAACGGTCTTGTAGGATTCCGCGTTCAGAGCTTCCATGACGATACCGAGGAAGGCATAACGGTCTTCCGGAACGGTTTTCGGCACGCCGAAGACGGAGAACTGGTCCATAGAAAGCGTGTAGTATGCGTCCTGCGTTTCGTCGTACTTCGGGTAGGGAAGAATGCCGTAGCTGTAGTCGACGTCACGCAGTTCCTGGAATGCCGATTCAAACATGAGCTGCATGATTCCCACATTTCCCGCTACGTTCTGCGCCATGCCGGTGCTTTCCTCCATAAAGTGGTAAGCGCCGTTGTTGTTCACAAGATGGTTGATGATTTTCTCAAGCGCGTTGTAGACCTTTTCCGTACCAAGCGTTACGGAGATGGTGTTGGTTTCAGGATCGTATTCCGTCAGATGTTCGCCGATGGCGTCTACCCATACATCCGTACCGTGGTAGACCCAGAAGCCGTAGCCGAACTTGTCGCCGACGGACTTCTGGCCGTCGCCGTTCGTATCTTCGTAAATGTTGCCCGTGATTTCGATGAATTTGTCAAGCGTCCACTGTCCCTCGAAAACAAGGCCGTACAAATCGGAGGGCGCGTAGCCGTAATTCTGCATCAGATCCATATTGAAGAACTGTGCGAACGTGTAGGTCAGCGCGGTGATGGACAGGTCGCCCATGATGCAGAACAGCTTGCCGTTGATGGTTGCACCGTCGTTGGAAAGCTGATTCCACCACGGCTGATCCTGATCAATGTACGGAATGTCGTTCCAGTTCAGATAGGCTCCCTTGGAAATCGGCTCGGAGGCAACGTACTGGTGGTGCTCCACGATTTCACAGGCGTCGTCGCCGGACGTAACCAGGGTCGTGATTTCCACCTGCGGATAGGCCGTCAAAATGGTCGTGATTTTCGTGTCGAAGCGTTCTTCAATCTGGAGATTCCGGTTGTAAACCGCGTCGCTGGTGGCTTCGCCGGTCAATTCGTCCGCAACAAACTGGAATTCCTTCGCTTCCTGCGTCAGAATGCGGAATTCCTGTCCGTCAAATTTCTGCGCCGGAAGATTGTCCGGAATGGCAAGCCGGGCCTCCTCCTCGGACAGCTCTTCTTCGGTTTCCGCCGTCGTTTCTTCACCGGCAGCCACGGTGTCGCTTCCGGAAGGTTCTGCCGGCTGCGCGTTGTTTTCCGTGCCTTCCGAGCAGGCGGTCAGGGTCGGAAGAAGCATAACGGCTGCCAGAAGCAGGGCAAGGATTCTTTTCTTCATAAGTGTATTTTCCTCCTGAAAAAATAAAAAATTCACAGATTTTGTTGGAGGCTGCGGCGACGGTTCACAGCCGTGGGATGGAAAACATTCAGAGAACGGACCATGCTTTGCTGACTGGAATCCCCGCTGCGGTTCTCCGATATCTGTAGATTTTCGATGCTTTTTATTATAGCATAACTCTTATTTTTTGTCAATTCCATTTTTTGAAATCCTGCTTTATGTGCGCTGGATTGGGATTTTGGGGCCGCGTTCCGGCGCTTCTCCGACAAAAAATAAGTTTCCCTGACGCATTCTGTCGAATTCCGCTATTGACGAAACGGAAAATGTGAGGTATAATAAAAAATGGCTTATTTCTTTCTGTTTTTTGAATGTTTATGCGATATACGCGATGAAGGACGATAGTATGAGTTGGAAGATGGGACTTGTGCGGGGGACGTCAGCCGTTCTGGCGGCACTTGCGATGGCCGCACCGGCCAGTGCGCTGAGGTTGATCGGCTCGGATATGCTTCAGGAGCGGCTCGGACTGGCGTCGGAGATCGCCGCGGGAACAGAGCTTTCTCAGGAGGACGCGGCCATGCGCCTCTACTACCTTGGAATGCTCAACGGAACCGGCATCAACCTCAACGGCGGCATTGACTTTGCCCTGGAAAAAGGCCTTACACGCCTGGAGGCCGCGGTTTTCGCGGTCCGTCTGATGGGCGAGGAGAGCTTCGCACTGGAGGCACAGTATCCTCACCCCTTTACCGATGTGCCGGAGTGGGCCTCCGCTTACGTCGGCTATATCTATTCCTGCGGCCTGCTCGGAGATTTTATGAACGGTACCTTTGAGCCGAGCTCCGCGGAAATTCCCGAACGGTTCATGAGCTATATGCTCTACGCGCTCGGCTACCGTATGGACGAGGGGGACTATACCCTCCTCATGGCTGCCGAATACTGCCGCAAGATCGGCATCTGCGTCACCGGACGGGACGAGCCTTTCACACGCGGCGACGCTGTGGAAGCAATGTACAATACGCTCCGTACCACAATGAAAAATTCCAAACGCGTGATGTCCGACGCGTTGGTCGAAAAGGGCAGCCTCTCCTATCAGGACGCAGTTTTCATGCTTTGGGCGGATGATGTCAGCGAAACCAACGAGTTTCTCTCCGCCATTGGTTATAATAACGACTGGATTCTCCCCGACGGCTACTATACCATTTCCTCGGCGGACAGCGGAAAGACCCTCAACGTGGCCGCCACGGGCGCCAATACCGATTATGAAGGGGTCGGCGTGACGGTCTGGGACGCAACGGACGATATCACACAGACGTTCCGCGTTGAGAGAACCGAACGGGGGACCTATTACCTTTATTCCGCGGCTTCCCGCAGCGGCTTCGGACGGGTTATCGGCGCTGCTCAGACGGAGCGTAACACCGGACTTTACAGCTCCACTTCACGGAACGCGATGGAATTCTACCTCCGCGGCTCTGCGGACGGTTCATGGTACATCGTTTCGGCCGACCGCGAAAACAAATGCCTGTCGTGCGCAAATCCTTACCGTAACGGCGAACGTGTCGTCCTCGCGGATACGGCTACCGCTCCCGCGCAGACGTGGACCTTTGAACGTCAGGGCATCATGGATTCCAAGGGACGCGAGCTTGCCATTTTTGTTGCCGAATCGCTGGTGGTGACGCAGGGCGCGTTTGACGATTACTCCCATATGGAGCAGAACGCGCTCGATATTCAGCCGATGGAATGCGCCGTACGCGCGCCGTTCAACGGTCAGATCGTGCGCATCGACGCGGGAGAGCTTTCCTGCAACGCGGTGTGGTTCCAAAGTTTGGCGCCGGTCCTCTATGCAGACGGCACCTACGACTATATGACGGTTTGCTTCCTGCATGACAATGACATTTCCGATCTGGCGGTCGGGCAGGGTTACTCGCAGGGCGAATATTTCTACGACAGCGGAGATTACGGCGTTTCCTCCGGCAAGCACGTCCACGTGGCGGTGTACCGCGGGGAATACAGCTCCTCCATGCGCGTCGGATACGGGAACGTGTACGCAGAGGATGCGTTCTTCCTCCCGGACGACACGTACATCTATAACGATTACGGCCTGAACTGGAAGAAGATGAGTGCGGTCGGAAGATAATCGACCGAAAAAATTCTGCAGCCGAAAGGAGGCAAAACGGTATCGCAATGATGAAAAAAGAACTCAAAAAGAAAATCGCGTCCATCTGCGAGGAAATCGGAACGGCCGCGGCGGCGGAACAGATTGATAAACTGGCCGAGCGGGTGGATGAAGAATTCGAGCGGCGCGTCGCAGAAGGAAAGAGCGAACTGGAGGCGTACCGGGAGATTCTTTCGAATGTAGACAAAATCCGGGAGATGCTCGAGTCCCTTCCGAAAACGGAAGAGGAGAACGAGAAAAAGAAACGCGAGAAGAACGCCAAAAAAGTAAAGGCGGTACTGGACAGCATCGAGGGGTGTATGTGGCTTCTGACGGTGGTGGCGTATTTCGTTATCAGCTTCACGTTCGGTCACTGGCATATGACATGGCTGATCTTCCTCTCCTCCGCAATCGGTTCCATCCTTCTGGACATGCTTCGCAAGTACAACCGGGGCGTTCCTCTGGAAAAGGTGATGGATCAGGAGCTTTCCGGCGTTCTCTGGCTTGCCATCGTTATTATTTACTTCCTTTACAGCTTTACCGTCGGCGGTATGGCCTGGTCCTACTCCTGGCTTATCTTTATTCTCGGCGCGGTCATCGAAGTGATCCGCGACGGAATCCGGAAGGCGAGAAAAGGATAAAAACGTTTTTTACTATAAAATAAATGTGAATTAACCGGGGAGGGCTTTTTGAAAAAAGCCCTCTTCCCCGTAGTTACGCTGCGCGTAACTACACCCACCTCAAAAACTTTCAAAAAAACAACCAAGACAGAGGAAGGGCAGGTTTTACAATCTGCCTTTCCTCTGTCTCGATTTTGGGAGGGAATGTTGTTCTTTCTATGCCCGGTTCCTGCGCTGCTGTATTTTGGAATAGAGGAGGAGACCGAGGGAGCTGATGGCGGCGGTGACAGCGAAGACGACGGCGGCGGTGAGGTAGTTGCCGCTGCCGAGAGCGGAGCCGCCGAGGATGGAGGAGACGATGGAGGGAATACGTGCGACGCCGGAGAGGACGAGAAATTCGGAGAGGCGGATTTCTGTCAGGCCGGCAACGTAGGTGAGGAGGTCCTTGGGGGTTCCGGGGATGAGAAACAGGAGAAAGAGCAGGCCCTTCAGCTTTTTGGTGTTCCGGAGAAACTTCACGGAGTGGATTTTTTCCGGCGAGAGGAACAGCTCAAGCGCGCGCATCCCGAAACGGCGGACGAAAAGAAAGACGAGCAGCTCACCGATGAGAAGGCCGAGCAGGGTGATGACGGTTCCTCCGAACCAGCCGAAGGCGTAGCCGGCGGCGATTTCGAGCGGTTCGCCCGGAATGACGGCGACGAACACCTGCAGAACGATCATGAGAAAGAAGACGGCCTGTCCGGCGAGGCCGCGCGCGTCGATCCACTGCTGAAATTTTTCCGGCTCGTCGAGAAAGGCGAGAAAAGGCTTCCCGACGTACACCAAAATCAGCCCGCTGAGGAGGAGATACAAAAGGACGCACAGGAGCGCGACGATTTTTTTTGTTTTGCTGGAATAGGTGCGGTGTTTCAGAAGCGTTTCCTCCTTTTCGTTCAGGCAAAAAGAATGCGGGCCGGAATTTCTTCCGGCTTTGTCTCGTCCCCGCGCTCTTCAGCGCGGCGGCGGGCGCGCAGATTGAGCAGTCCGCCAAGGTACAGAACGTGAAGTCCGTCGATGGTGCAGAAATCCGATGGGTGCATGAGTGCGGCCGGTTTCGGCAGACGGAGCGCGCCGCTTTCCACTAAAATTTTGCTGACAAACTGCGAGCAAAAGAACTGGTTCGGCAGCTCCAGCGGAATATGGAACCGGCACAGAAGCAGGCCGACGATGCTGTAATGGTATTCTTCCCGTCGCTGCAGCATATTATAAACCTTATTTTTCGCGCGGTGGTACACCTTGTTCGGTACGTCGATGCGGAAAAGGGCGCAGGGAATGTCCCCCTGTTTCTCATAAAACCCGCAGTCGATGTGCTCCTCCGTCAGTCCGGCGGGCAGCGGAAGGGCCGCGTACTTGCGTGCAAAGCTATACAGAACGTTCAGTTCGCCGTCAAACGCGATGGATACGTGTGTGTACGGTTCGCTGGTAAACAGTCCGATCAGGCGCGACGGAACCGAGGTCGAGCGTGTCAGCAGAAGATAAATGGATTTCATAAGTCTTTTTCCTTGTCGGCTGCATTTGAGCGTACTATTCGTATTAGTACAGTTGGATTTTGTGATTCTATTATACTACCTCAGGAAGTCTTTGTCAATAAAGAGGGAATTAAGATGGATTTAAAAATACATTAAAATAAGATTAAGGCGGAAAAAAGAAAGCTTTTCTCCGAAATGATACGGAAAAATCTTGCATTTTTCCTGCATCGTGTGGTATAATAACATATTATAAAAATCTACCTTTATAAAGGATGTGCAACTATGGAAAAACTCACCTCCATCCGAGAGCTGTATCGGGAGCGCGATACGATTGACCATGCGTCCGTCAAAATTGGCGGCTGGGTCCGAAGCATCCGCGACTCGAAAACCGTTGGCTTCATCATGGTTTCCGACGGAACGTTTTTTGAACCGGTTCAGGTCGTCTACGACAATACCCTCGAAAACTTCGCGGAAATCTCCAAATATAACGTCGGCAGCGCCGTCATCGTCGAGGGGCAAATCATCGAAACACCCGACGCCAAGCAGCCGTTTGAAATCCGTGCCGCTTCCGTGACCCTCGAGGGTGCTTCCACACCGGATTATCCCCTGCAGAAGAAGCGTCACTCCATCGAGTACCTCCGTACCATTTCCCACCTTCGCCCCCGCACCAACCTGTTTCAGGCCGTCTTCCGCGTTCGTTCCCTCGCCGCTTTCGCCATTCATAAGTTTTTCCAGGAACGTGCCTTTGTGTACGTGCATACCCCGCTTATCACCGGCAGCGACTGCGAAGGCGCCGGCGAAATGTTCCGCGTGACCACGCTCGACATGAACGACGTCCCCAAAACCGCCGACGGCGCCGTCGACTACAGTCAGGACTTCTTCGGCAAGAGCGCAAACCTCACCGTGTCCGGTCAGCTGAATGGCGAGACCTTCGCGATGGCGTTCAAGAATATCTATACCTTTGGCCCGACCTTCCGCGCGGAAAACTCCAACACCACCCGTCACGCGGCGGAATTCTGGATGATCGAGCCGGAAATCGCCTTCGCTGACCTTTCCGACGACATGCAGCTCGCCGAGGATATGCTCAAATATATCATCACCTACGTGATGGAAAACGCGCCCGAGGAAATGGCCTTCTTCAACCAGTTTGTTGACAAGGGCCTCATCGAACGACTCAACCATGTCGTCTCCAGCGACTTCGGCCGCGTCACCTATACCGAGGCTGTGGAAATCCTTGAAAAGAACAACGATAAGTTTGACTATAAAGTCTCCTGGGGCTGCGACCTCCAGACCGAGCATGAGCGCTACCTCACGGAGGAAATCTTCAAGCGTCCTGTTTTCGTAACCGACTACCCGAAGGAAATCAAGGCATTCTATATGAAACTCAATCCCGACGGAAAAACCGTCGCAGCGATGGACTGCCTGGTTCCCGGCATCGGCGAAATCATCGGCGGCAGCCAGCGTGAGGATAATTATGAGGTTCTGAAGAACCGCATGGCAGAGCTTGGCCTGGATGAGTCCTCCTACGATTTTTATCTCGACCTGCGCAAATACGGCACCGCGCGTCACGCCGGCTTCGGTCTTGGGTTTGAACGCTGCGTGATGTACCTCACCGGTGTGGCCAACATCCGTGACGTTCTCCCGTTCCCGCGCACCGTCGGCAACTGTGAACTGTAATGCTGTACGTTCTGCAGTATTTATCGCTTCTGGCGGCGCTGTCGCTTCCGTTCAGCGTGGGCGGGATCGTCCGGTTCACAAAGTCCGGCGAACGGAAGAAGCGGGCGCTGTGTTGTGCCCTTCTGGCGGCGGCTGCCGTGATTCTCGCGGTGACGCTGGGGATTGCGTTCCGCCTGACCTGAGACAAAAAGGAGACATGGTATGACTGTCCGCACCGTCTGTGCGTGGAAGGAAGATCTTCTCGGAAGCTATCAGGTCCGCAAAACGCGGCGGCAGAAGGACGCGTTTCTCGCGCATCTCGCGGAAATTTACGGGGAACGAATGCAGGTGGAGGCGTCCGGACGCCTGGTGAAAAGCCGGAACGTGGTGATTGGGAACCCCGATACCGCGTCGGTGATTTTCGGTGCGCACTATGATACTTGTGCGCGCCTTCCGTTTCCCAATTTTATTACGCCGAAAAATTTCCCGCTGTTTGTGCTGTACCAGCTTTTCATCGCTTTTTTGCTGCTTGTTCCGGCGTTCGTGCTGTCCGCACTGACGGCGGCTGTCACGCGTTCGCTTCTGCTGACGGAGCTGGTGCTGTTTGCGGTTTTCGCCGTGTTTCTGTGGCTTCTTCTGGCAGGTCCGGCGAATCCGCACACCGCGAACGACAACACGTCAGGTGTGGTTGCGGTGTTAAGTCTTGCGGACCGGTTGCTTGCGTCGGGCAGGGAAGACGTATGCTTTGTTCTGTTCGACAACGAGGAGGCGGGACTGTTCGGCTCGATGGCGTTTGCGAAAAAGCATCGGACGGCCCGGGACCGTGTACTGGTTGTGAATTTCGACTGTGTTTCCGACGGAGACTGGCTGATGCTTCTTTCCTCCGGCTCGGTCCGCCGTCGGGCCGCGTACGGCGCCTTCTGTGAGTACGTGCGCAAAGCGTGCGCGTCCACGGAAAAGCTTCCGCTGTTTGCGTCTTCCGGAACGACGCTCTATCCCTCCGACCAGGTCAATTTCCGGAAATACATTGCGGTCGCCGCGCTCAAGCGCACCAAAACCAGACTCATCGGCTACTACATGAACCGAATCCACACGCCGCGTGACGTCGTTTTCGACGAGCGCAATCTGTGTCTTCTCGTAGACATTTTTTCGCGTTTGCCGGAGTTTGGGATGTAGTTCGCAGAGGGGGCGCCGGGGCTCTGTCCCCGGCCCCTTCAGGAACCTTTGCGCCTCGTCCCCTTCGGCGCACCTTGGTAGGTGCCGCATATTCTTCCTTCCGCGGAATCCGCGGAAACCGCGAACCTTCGCGGTTTTTTTCTTTCCGTACTTGACAGTGGAAGGAAAATCATGTAAAATACTGTTTTAGACAAACATGGGTTATCCCCATCCGAAAACAGGACAGTAATATGAAAAATTTTATCCGTTCTTCCCGGCGTATGCTTGCCCTTTGCCTTTCCGTGCTTGTGCTCGCCGGATGCAACCGTACCACCGCACCCGAAACCGACCCCGTTTCCACCGATTCCCCCGTCGTCGAAATCGAACCGGAACCAGAAACCGAACCTGAGACGGAGCCTGAAACGGAACCGGAAACCGAACCCGAGACCGAACCGGAGACGGAAATCACCCTTCCTTCCTCCGAGGAGCTTCTGACCGACCCTGCGTCTGAGATTTCCGGGTACTCCAATGACCCCGATACCGAAGAAGACCGCATAGAGACGGAGAAAACCGAACCCGCGCCGGAACCGGAGTCGGAACCGGAAGAACCCGCGCGCATTTTCAATTACCTCAACGGCAAGACCACCACGGAAGAAGAACGGGACAAGCGTCCGGTGGCGATTATGCTGAACAATCTCAAAAAAAGTCTCCCGCAGGAGGGTCTGTGCAGCGGGGACATTTACTATGAATGCGCGGCGGAGGGCGGTATTACCCGCCTGATGATGCTTGTTTCGGATTATGAAAATCTTGGCACCATCGGTTCCGTCCGCTCCTCCCGCGATTATTTTGTCGACTTTCTCGCGAATCACGACGCCATTTACGTCCATGCGGGCGGAAGTGAACAGGCCTACGCCAAAATCAGCTGGCGCGGCATTGACAACCTCGACGGCGTCAATATGTACACCCCCTCCACGTTCTGGCGGGACACGTGGCGCATGAACAACGTCGGGTACGAGCACAGCCTGATGACCTCGGGCGCGGGCATTGTCTCCGGCATCCAGTATAAGGGCTACCGGACGGAACTGGACGAAAATCAGACGCCGATGTTCAACTTCTACGACGAGGAAACGGACAACCAGCTTGTGGGAAGTCCTGCGCCGCACGTTCACATGATTTCGACGAGCATCCAGACGGTGGATTTTGTGTACAACGAGGAGACAGGTGAGTACCTGCGTTATCAGTACGACGGTCTTCCGCATGTGGACGGTACGACGAATGAACAGCTATCGGTGAAAAATGTGATCATTCTGTTCACGGATATTTCGCTGATTCCGGGCGACGCAGCCGGACGGCTGGCGGTCGGGACGGTCGGCAGCGGACAGGGGTATTACATCACCAACGGCAAGCGCAAGGTCATCAACTGGTCACGGGAGACGAAAACCTCCACGGTGCATCTTGAATACCGCAACGGGGACGAGCTGATTCTGAACAGCGGAAAAACCTTCATCTGCGTGGTGGACAATACTGTGGCGGGCAAAATCGACTTTGAATACGAGTGGTAAAGTATTTTCGCAGATATCCGCAAAAAATGAAAAAAAGTTTTGAAAAACCCTTGACAAAAGCGTGGGATTCTGATATAATATGAACCGTTGAGCGGAGAACACAGCTCCTCCGCAAGACGGAATGCTAATATGGCTCAGTAGGTAGAGCACATCCTTGGTAAGGATGAGGTCCCCGGTTCGAATCCGGGTATTAGCTTGAAAACAAGGCGTTTGGCCAATCGGCCGGACGCCCTTTTCATTTCATAATGGAGAATGGAAAAGCCGGTCCGATGTCGGAAACATCGGACCGGCTTTTTGGATTTCGTGCGTTCTCATCCATAGCGATAGCTGCAGGGGCCTTTCGGACCCGAGCAACGGTCAACCGGGATTTTTACATTCCCCGCGCCGCAAGCTCGACATAGCTTTCGATGAGCTTGTCCAGTCCTTTCTGCATTGCCTTCTGCGTTTTAGCGTAGGTGGAGGCAAAGTCGGTGCTCTGGGAGGCGATCAGGTTCCGGAACATGTAGGGGAGTTTGTTCAGATTGCTGCTGTGGAGGATAGAAAAGTCGTATTTCCGTCCCGCCATGATGATGTCCAGCATCTCCACGGAGTTCTGGTCGCGCGCGTATTTTTCGGTCAGCGCAACATCGTAGTAAGCCGGTACCACGGAATTGTGACTTTCAATCGTGAGAGCCTCTGTGATCAGACCAACGAAGTCCAGATCCGTTACTGTCACCGGGACGGACAACAGTGAATAGTTGTCCATCGAGTTGCTGTAGTAGTTCTGCTGTTCTTCGTTCAGCTTCGGGTAGGGGAGAATGCCATAGTCGTCTTCCATTTCACGGAAGGTCGTGAACGCATTGTTGATACATGTGGTCAGGAAGACCAGATTTCCCTCCGCAAACTGCGGGATTTCATCCCCCGCGGCGTCAAAAACCATGGTCCCGTTTCCATTGCCGTAGTAAAGCTTGTAGACCTTCTCGACCGCGGTCGTCATGCGTTCCACGTCAATGTCGATGACGGGGAGCCCGTCCGCGTCGGTCGAGATCAGCGAGATGTCAAATGCGGAGGGATAAACGTCCAGGTTCGTCACTTTTTCCACACCAAGTCCGAACAGGTCGCCTTTGCCGACGGCGCCGTTTCCGTCGGTGTCAATGTAGATGTCCTGCGTCAGCGTACAGAGGGTGTCAATGGTCCATGCGCCGTTCATGACGGTTTCGTACAGATCCGGCAGCGCGTAATCTTCCGCCAACTGTTGGTTGAAGAAAACGGCGTAGGAGAGCAGGAGCGTGGTGATCGAGAGGTCACCGACGGCGACGTAACGTTCGCCGGCGATGGAGAAGGCCTCATTCGCGCTCTGGACCCACCACTCCCGCGAAAAGTCCACCGTCGGAACATTGTTCCAGGAATGATAGCATCCCTCCAGTACCGCGCGTCCGGCGAGATAGGTATAAACGGCGGTCAGCTCGTATTCGTCGCTTCCGGCGGTGATGGTATTGATGACCTCGTTCACGTGTGTTTCATTGTTTACGAAAGTAGTGATAACCGGAACAATTTTTGTGTTGTACAAATCCTCGATTTTCAGGTTGCGCTCGTAGACCGCGTCGTTGCAGACATCACCGTTCAGCTCGTCTACGGACATTTCCGAGCTGTATTTACTGTTGCAGGAGATCCGGAATTCCCGTCCCTCGTAATCGGCAGAGGGCAAGAGCGCTTCCAGTGTATTCTGGGCTTCCGCTTCCGTTTCCGCCGTTTCCTCGTCGGTGAACTGCTCTGTGCTCTGTGATACGGTCTCTGACGCGTCGTTGGCGTTCGTTTCGGCTGCGTTTTCCGAGCAAGCTGCGGCAGGCAGCAGCATCAGCAAAGCGAGAAGCAAAGAAAACTTTTGTTTCATCATTCAGCACCTTCTTCTGAGTCTTTGTGAATTTTTTTGTTATTATAGCATAATTTTTTTCGATTGTCAATTTTTTTGGGGGGAGCCGTTTCCGCATTTTTTAAGGAAAGATTCTTAAGAAGCTCCACCTTCTGCGGGATTTTCATCGCAAAAATGCCCGGAATCTTAACATAAAATGTCAACATCCGGATATGGAAAACCCATCGGTTCTGTGATACAATAACGGTGGAAAGAGGTGAGTTTTTTGATCGGAGAAAACATCCAGAAGTTCCGGCGCGAGTCGCATTTGTCGCAGGAGGAGCTGGCGGAAAAGATCGGCGTTTCGCGGCAGACCGTTGCGAAATGGGAGAATGGGACGACGGTGCCGGACATCAACGCCTGCGCGGCGATGGCGGAACTGTTTGAAGTATCCCTCGACACGCTTGTGCTTGAGAAAAAATCGACGAATCCTGCCCGTCATATGTTCGGCGCGGTGCGGCTGGGGGAGCGCGGGCAGATTGTGATTCCGAAAAAATGCCGCGAGGTCTTCAACCTGCATCCCGGCGATATGCTTCTTCTGCTCGGCGACGAGGCGCGCGGGATCGCTATGATCAAGCTGTCGGTGGACATGTTCGGAGAGGAGGACGGAGATGACGGAAATGTGTGAAAAATCAGAAGAAATTCTCCGTGCGGAGGGCTTGGTGAAGCGCTTCGGGCGGGTCACGGCGGTTGCCGGTGCGTCGTTTACTGTGGCGCGCGGGACACTTTTTTCGCTTCTCGGAGTCAACGGTGCGGGCAAGACCACGACCATCCGGATGCTGACCGGTCTGCTTCCGCCTGACGGCGGTCATGCGGAGCTTTGCGGTCTGGACCTTGGCGATCGGCGGGTACGCCCGCTTGTCGGTCTGTCCCCGCAGGAAACCTCCACGGCGGGCAGCCTGACGGTGCGGGAAAATCTTGCGATGATGGCGAAAATCTACGGTTTTCGTGACGCGAACCGGCGGGCGGACGACATGATTGTCCGGCTGGGGCTGGAGGAATGCGCCAACCGGCGGTCGAAGCAGCTTTCGGGTGGTCTGCGCCGGCGTCTGTCCATTGGGATGGGGCTTGTGACCGAGCCGAAAATTCTTTTTCTCGACGAGCCGACGCTCGGGCTGGACGTTCTGGCCCGGCGGGAGCTGTGGCGGCTGATCGGGGAGCTGAAGCAGAATGTGACGGTCGTTCTGACGACGCACTACATGGAGGAAGCGCAGGAACTGTCGGATAAGATTGCGATTATGGCGGACGGGGTTGTTCTTGCGTCCGGCACACTGGAGGAACTGCGGAAACTCAGCGGCTGTGCCTCCGATGAAACGCTTGAGAATGTGTTTCTTCGGTTTGCGGAAGAAACGGAAAAGAAAGGGGGACATCGGCAATGAAGGAAGGAAAAAAATGGCTCTGCCGCACGTCGGCGTTTGCGCACCGGTGTATGCTGGAGCTGATCCGCGACCCGCTGTCGTATGTTTTTGCGCTTGGTTTCCCCCTGGTGATGCTTGCCGCGATGACGGTTCTCAATGCCTCTCTTCCGCCGGAAGCGGGGATGACGGTTTTCCGAATCGACAGCCTGGCACCGGGAGTCTATGTCTTCGGTTTGTCCTTTCTCATGCTGTTTACGGCGCTCCTTTTGTCGAAGGACCGTTCGGAGGCGTTTCTCGTGCGTCTGTACATTTCCCCGATGGGGCGTGCGGACTTTCTGTTTGGCTACACTGCACCTGTTCTGCTTCTTGCACTGGGGCAGGGCGTTGTGACGATGGGAGCGGCTCTCATCCTTGCGGCAATCACGGGTGTTTCGCTGAGCTTCGGCGGGGCATGTCTGGTTCTTATCGCATCCCTGCCGGCAGCGTTGCTGTTCACAGGCTTCGGCCTTCTGTTCGGTTCGCTGTTCCACGATAAGGCTGCGCCGCCGCTGTCGTCGGTTGTCATTTCGCTTTCATCGTTTCTGGGCGGCATGTGGATGGATCTCGACCGGATGGACGGCGCCATTGTCACCCTCTGTGACGCGCTCCCGTTCTGGGACGCCGTGCGCGTCGGCCGCATGGCGCTCGCCCTCGACTTCGACGGCATTTGGCCCCATCTTGCCGTTGTTCTTCTCTGGGCGGCTGCAGTCTATGTCCTCGCGGTTCTGGCTTTCCGCAGGCGGGGATAGGGGATGCGTCGGGGCGCCGCCCCGGAAAACCCCCGCCGCAAAAACAGCCCTCGGGGAAAAAACACTTGATTCCCCATAAACATTGTGATATAATAGGTTTATCCCAAGAGAATAGGAGAAACCATATGCTGATTTCGAGCAAAGGGCGGTACGCACTGCGCGTCATGCTGGAGCTGGCGCGCTACCCGGCGGGGGAGTACGTGCCGCTGGCGGGTATTGCGGAGGAGCAGGAAATTTCGGAGAAGTACTTGGAGAGTATTCTTGTGGCACTGTCCAAGGCCGGATATGTGGATGGGCTGCGGGGAAAGGGCGGCGGGTACCGTCTGAACCGCGCACCGGAGGAATACACCGTTGGGGGGATTCTGCGCATTGTCGAGGGATCCATCGCACCGGTTGCCTGCCTGGAGGAAGACAGCGACCGGAAGTGCGGCCGCGCAACCTGCTGTAAAACTCTCCCCGTGTGGGAAAAGCTCGGACGGCTGATCGACGATTACCTCGACAGCGTCACCCTCGCCGACGTGGAAAAAGAGGACGGGGAAGGATGCGGTACCCTCTGACGTCGCGCAGACCGTTCCGTCTCAACGGAATTTTTCTATATTTTCAATATTTTTTTAATTTTTTATAAACCTATTGACATGATATGTTGGATTGTGTATAATACTATCAACATACAATTTCAATATGTTGACAAAGAAAAGGAAAGCTCCATGACCATATACGCAGATAATGCCGCTACTACCAAAATGAGCCGCACCGCCATCGACGCGATGCTGCCCTACTTTGACCAGATTTACGGAAACCCTTCCAGCCTGCATACCGTCGGGCAGACGGCTGCGGAAGCCCTGAACGACTGCCGCGAAAAAATCGCCGCAGTCCTCGGTGCCGCCGCGCGGGAGATCACCTTCACCTCCGGCGGAAGCGAGGCCGACAACCAGGCCATCGTCACCGCCGCAACCCTCGGCGCGAAGAAAAACAAGCGTCACATTCTTTCCACCGCGTTTGAACACCATGCTGTCCTGCATACGCTGCAGAAGCTCGAAAAGCAGGGGTACGAGGTCGAGCTGCTTGACGTCGGACCGACCGGCACCGTGACGGCCGCGCAGGTGGAGCAGGCGATTCGCCCTGACACGTGCCTTGTTACCATCATGTACGCCAACAACGAAATCGGTTCCGTGATGCCCATCGCGGAAATCGGCGCGGTCTGCCGGGCACGCGGCGTTCTTTTCCATACCGACGCGGTTCAGGCGGCCGGCCATCTTCCGATCAACGTGGCCGAGCAGAACATTGACATGCTGTCTCTCTCGGCGCATAAGTTCCACGGGCCGAAGGGTGTGGGCGTGCTGTACGTCCGCCGCGGCATTGCGCTTACGAACCTCATCGAGGGCGGTGCGCAGGAACGCGGCAAACGCGCGGGGACGGAAAATCTTGCCGGCATCGCCGGAATGACCGCCGCGCTGACCGAGGCAGCCGCACACATGGAGGAAAACGCACGCAAGGTGAGCGCGCTGCGGGACCGCCTGATCGAAGGGCTGTCCAAGGTTCCGCATTCGATTCTCAACGGCGATCCTGTTCACCGGCTTCCGGGCAACGTGAGCATGTGCTTCGAGGGAATCGAAGGGGAAAGTCTGCTGCTGCTGCTGGACGAATACGGCATCTGTGCGTCGTCCGGTTCGGCCTGCACGTCCGGTTCGCTCGACCCGAGCCATGTTCTTCTGGCGATCGGGCGGCCGCACGAAATTGCCCACGGTTCGCTGCGTCTCTCGCTCTGTGAGGAAAACACAGAGGAGGAAGTGGACTACATGCTGGAAAAGATTCCGGAG
Organism: Eubacteriales bacterium; assembly: GCA_051892315.1. Lineage (GTDB taxonomy): Bacteria > Bacillota > Clostridia > Oscillospirales > CAG-272 > UMGS1696. The sequence continues at coordinate 618 of JBJFGC010000147.1, read as the reverse complement.
GTTGTGGAACATCTGCGGGGTATGTCGCCGCTGTGGCGGGACAAAAGGAACGGAAAACGCGCGTTTTTCCTGGAATAAAAAGCTGAAAAAGAGAGCAGGAGGAAGAATACAATGGCATTATACAGTGCAACCGTAATGGATCACTTCAAAAATCCGCGCAACGTTGGCGTAATCGAGGATGCGGACGGCGTCGGCGAGGTCGGCAACGCAAAGTGCGGCGATATTATGAAAATCTATCTGAAAATCGACAACGACGTCATCACGGACGTGAAATTTGAAACCTTTGGCTGCGGCTCCGCGATTGCGTCCAGCTCAATGGCAACGGAAATGATCAAGGGCAAGCCCCTGTCCCAGGCAATGGAACTGACCAACAAAGCGGTTGCCGAGGCCTTGGACGGTCTTCCGGCACACAAGCTCCACTGTTCCGTCCTCGCCGAGGAGGCCATCAAAGCGGCGCTGAAGGACTACTACGACCGTCACGGCATTGCTTACGACCCGGCCATCTTCCCGGACTGTGAATCCTGTGCGCATTGCGGAGAGTGATATTGAGGGGGAGGACTTTTGCGGGGGAAACTTTTGTGAACAATGGAGATTCGCTGCGCGAACTCCGTTTCCCCC
>JBJFGC010000146.1:0-3986 GCA_051892315.1 Eubacteriales bacterium | reverse complement strand
TATCAATAAAAAAAGGATTGTGAAAAAAATGAGCAAAAAAGTTCTGATTTTATCGGGAAGTCCCCGAAAAGGCGGCAATTCCGACCTTCTCTGCGACGAATTCATGAGAGGGGCCGGAGAAGCCGGGCACGAGGTCGAAAAAATCCGCGTTGCTGAAAAAAACATCGCGCCCTGCCGCGGTTGTTACGCCTGCCGAAAAGGGGCGTGCATCCAAAAAGACGACATGGCGGAGGTTCTCCAGAAAATGATTGACGCCGATGTACTGGTTCTGGCAAGTCCCGTGTATTTTTATTCCATCGACGCGCAGCTCAAGGCCGTCATTGACCGGACGGTCGCCCGCTGGCTGGAAGTGAAGAACAAGGAATTCTACTACATCATGACCGCTGCGGATAAAGGCAAAGCGTCGATGGACACCACCCTCGCCTGCTTCCGCGGATATGCGGATTGCGTGGAGGGCGCGGTGGAAAAGGGCGTCATCTACGGCACAGGGGTCTATGACAAAGGAGCAGTCCGGGAATCCGCCGCGATGGCGGAGGCCTATGCGATGGGCAGGGGCGTTTGAACGCGCGGCTGAGAGAAGAGACAGCGAAGAAAGGGAGAAGAACATCAATGAATCTTAAAATAACATTTTCCTCTCCGGAACAGGGGATTTTTACCCCTGATTTTCCGACAGACAAGCCGGAACAGCTTGTCAGTTCCGCTCCGATCAATGGATATCACGGTTATCTCCGTCCGGATCAGGATCGGGCCGCGCGGGAACTGGGGGAAGAATGCGTCCGGGAAATAAAGGAAAACATTCTTGCCGACTTTGAGAAAAACGAAGAATACTGTAAAAACCATCCGGAGGACCATGTCGATCGGATGGTACACGTTTCCACCTTTGCAATGATAGACGGCGTTATCTACATGACCTATTACGCCAATACCGGAACAACCGCCGAAGATCCATCTATGCAGGAGGCACGGTTTGCCTTCTGTCCCTGTGAAAATCCCTCGGACATGACCATTCTCCGTCTTCTGAAGGCTGGTGATCTTCTGGACGGCAAAAGGATTGACCGTGTTTACGACACCATTCTGCTGCACCGGGACGACGACGTGCTGTACCTGATGTGGACGGCGTCGGCGGATGGTCTTTACTACCGTTTCTACTGTACCTATACCATATCGACGGCAACCCTGAGTCCCATCCGTCCGAATCGCTTTCGGGTAGGAGAGGTAACCAACGATTTCAGCATCCGCGGAATGGTTTCCGCCCTGTCGGAAAACGGCATCGCGCACAAAGCTATGTGGAGCGACATTGGCATCATGCAGAAGCTCTCCACACGCGAGGAAAACGGCGAAACCTGGTATTATACCGGCGCCTATTCCGGCAACTTCAACTGCATCATCAAAAGCCGTGACTTTGTCACATGGGAATACGTCTCCGCTCCTGGTTTTATCAACGAGTCTTTGTGGGAAAACGCGGTTTATGTTCTGGACGACAAGTGCTATTATTTTGTCCGGCAGGATGAGTGTATGCAGGGCTTTCTCACCTGCTATGACCTGACGAACAAAACGTGGGCTGTCCCTTGTCTGATCCGGGACGCACAGTCGCGTTCTGATTTTATCTGGTATCAGGATGAACTCTACCTTATCCACGCACCGAAAGACCGATGCGGTTTCGGGATTGTGAAGATTGACCGGGAAGACCTGAGTCAGAGCAGACCGGTTCTGGTGGCCGATATGCACGACAGCTTATTCTATCCTTACACGGATGTTTACGGCAAGTATGCCTATATGTCCTATACCGTGGACCGGAAGCACATCCGTCTGACAAGATTCTGTCTGGATCGATATCTCGCGACGCCGGAAAACGAACGGAAGTAAGCGCGGGAAACAAAGTTCATCCGGCTGAAGCTCCTATTTTTCTTCCGAAAAATGTTCAATTCCTCTTGACACTTTGGAAAGGATCCGTATAATAAGCATGAAATCATTGATCCATGCAATTTTTTGGAGGCAACTATGAGCAAAAAGATTACCCTTCTCGACGGCGCGGTCGGGACCAGTCTATGGGAAAAGGCGGAGGCACACGGTTGGGCAAAGGACCCGGTGTGGCAGTACAACCTTACACATCCGGAAATCGTTACTGAGCTGAATCGGGAATATGCCGAAGCCGGCGCGGAAATCGTTTTGGCAAACACGTTTGGTGCAAATGGTCCTGCCGTCCAGCGGTTCCCGCTCTTTACCGTGGAAAGCGTGGTCAAAAATGCAGTCCGTCTGGCGAGGGAAGCGACTGCCGGAACCACAGCAAAGGTCGCGCTGTCCATCGGTCCCCTGTCTCAGCTGATGGAGCCTTGGGGAGATCTTTCTGAGGAGGAGGTACAGGCCATTTACGAAGAAATGATTGGTTACGGTATGGACGAAAAGCCCGACTGCATCATGATTCAGACCTTCATGGATGTGGAAATGATGCGGGTAGCGGCTTCCGCTGCGAAGCGGTATTCCGTACCCGTATACTGCACCATGACCTTTGAAAAGCGCGGCAAAACGATTATGGGCAATTCTGTGGAAGATGTGGTGAAAATCCTGACGCCTCTTGGCATCGACGGTATCGGTATGAACTGCTCCATCGGCCCGGACCTCGCCCTGCCGGTGATTCGGGAATTCCACGAAAAAACCGATCTTCCGCTGGTGTTCAAGCCGAATGCCGGCAAGCCGATTCTTTCTTCCGACGGAAACGTCGAAGCGGCCTACGATGAAAAAACATTTGTCCGTGAAATCGAGCCCGCGCTGGATTTGGTCGATTTTGTCGGCGGCTGCTGCGGCTGCAACGTCTCCTACACCCGCGCTCTGCGGCGCTGTCTGGACGAGCGTGGTGTTTGAGAATACAGGTTTTCTTTGGAAAGGTGCTTTTTCACAATAGAACGTTTTCCAAATCCCCATTTTCAAAAATTTTTCTATGATATAACAGCAAAATTCGGGTGCAGACGGTTTGGTCTGCACCCGAATTTTGTCTATAAAAGAAACGTATGTCCCCATCACACGCGCAGGAACTGCTCATGAGTGGAGTAGATTTCTGGAACGGCGGTGCCGGCGCAGAAGGGAATTTCCAGATAAACGCTGCCTTCGTCCTCTGGAGTGAATGGCTGGATTTTGAGGCGTCCCTCGCGAACGGGGAGCCTGCGGACATCCATTACCCATGTGTCGCCGTACAGGTACTGGTCGGAAATCAGCTGCCATCCGTCATTGGTGGGCAAGTAGAACCCTGCGACGTTTCCCTGCGCGCGAATGACAAGATAGGTCGTGCCTGCGTCCCAGGTGACGAGATAGTCTGTACTGCGGTCCGCAAGACCGAGATGGCCGAGAAGGGACTGCGCCGATATGGTGTCGGGCGCGGGCGTTGCGGAAAGCGGCGTGAGCGGGGTAGGGAGGTAAGGCTCCGGCGAGACAAGACAGACTTCGGTGCCGTCGATGATGGTAATGCCGTCGGCAAGCGGGAAGGTCCGACCGTCGTCCAGGGCAAGAACCGGCGTTACGCCGGGAATTTTCTCGAGTGTCAAACGATGTTCCTCTACAGAAACCGGCTGCGCAGTGGCGTAAGTAACTGGCAGGGAGGCGAGGGTCAGCGATACGGGAAGTACAAAACAAGCGTCGGAGGGAATGTCCATGCTGAAGCGGACGGTACGGTGCCGGAATTCGATTTCCATAGGGACATTTTTGTGTTCCGGCAGCGTTGTCAGACGAATGTGGTTGTTGACAAAGAGAAATCCCCCGTTTTCGTCCGCGCGAAGGGCGCAGCGAAGCGTGTTTTGGTCACCGGCATCCTTGGGCAGTACGTCCGGTAAGACGGTGTCCATCGGTGCGAGCAGAGAACCGAATGCATGTAGAAACTGATGCAGACGCGCGAGCCGGACATAACTTTCCCGCATTTGTCCGGCCTCTCCGAGCGGAGACTGAAAATCATAGCAGAAAATCGGACAGTCGTTCGGATAGCCGGTCTCACGGCT
>JBJFGC010000145.1:0-16738 GCA_051892315.1 Eubacteriales bacterium | reverse complement strand
AGTTACGCGCAGCGTAACTACGGGGGAGAGGGCTTTTTTCAAAAAGCCCTCCCCGCAAACTCATGTTTTTTAATGCTTTCCTCTTGTTCTTCCGTTCGCTTTATGTTATAATGTAGATAGAAATTTACAGCAAAGGAGTACCCTCATGCCTCTGAATCTTCCCGATTACCATCAGAATCCGAACGAGCTGCACATCGGATGCGAAGCCCCCCGGGCTTACTTCATTCCGTTCCAGTCCGCGGAGGCCGCCGAACATGCCGCGCGTACCGTGAACCGCAGCACGAGCCGTTATTTCAAATCTCTCTGCGGCGAATGGAAGTTCAAGTTCTTCCATAACCTCTACGACGTCCGTTCCATCGACGGCGATCAGGACGGCTTCGACAAAATGACCGTCCCGATGAGCTGGCAGATGGCGCTCGACCGCGGTTACGACGTGCCGAACTACACCAACGTCAACTATCCCATTCCGGTCGACCCGCCGTTCGTTCCCACCGAAAATCCCTGCGCCCTCTACGTCCGCGACTTTACGGTTCCCGCGTCCATGAAGGGCAAAAAGGCCTACCTCAATTTTGAAGGCGTCGACTCTGCGTTCTACGTCTGGGTCAACGATCAGTTTGTCGCGTACAGCCAGGTGTCCCACCTCTCGACCGAAATCGACGTGACCGACGTCCTCACCGACGGCAAAAATACCATCAAGGTGCTCGTCCTCAAGTGGTCCGACGGTACCTACCTCGAAGACCAGGATATGTGGCGGATGTCCGGTATTTTCCGCGAGGTCTATCTCCTGTTCCGCGAACCGGTCCACATCCGCGACATTTTCGTTAAATGCGCGCTGGACGACCGCTTTGCAAACGCCGATTTTACCGCCGAGCTTTCCCTCACCGGCGCCGCTGACGTCGCGTGGAAGCTGACCTGTCCCTGCGGCAAGGTCGTCTCCGAGGGAACGGCCGCGCTGGACGGCGACGGAACCATCGTTCTCCCCACCGTGGAAAATGCGAAGCTCTGGTCGGACGAAATCCCGAACCTGTACACGCTTACGCTGTCCTGCGGCGGAGAGCATATTGCCCTTCCGATTGGCGCGAGACGTGTGGAAATCGTCGACAAATGCGTCCTCATCAACGGCAAAAAGGTCAAGGCCAAGGGCGTCAACCGCCACGACAGCCATCACCTCCTCGGCCACGCGACGCCGATGGAACACATGAAGCGCGACCTCATGATCATGAAGGCGCACAACGTCAACATGATCCGCACGTCCCATTATCCGAACGACCCGCGCTTCACCGCTCTCTGTGACCTCTACGGTCTCTATGTGTGCGATGAAACCGACATTGAAACCCACGGTATGCACCCCTGGAACGGCCTGTCCGACAGTCCGGAATGGGAAAAGGCGTACGTCGACCGTGCGCAGCGGATGGTGGAACGCGACAAGAACCACCCGTCGATCATCTTCTGGTCGCTCGGCAACGAATCCGGTCTCGGCCGCAACCATGCCGCAATGACCGCGTGGATCAAGTCCCGCGACACGTCCCGCATCGTTCACTACGAAGGCGCGCATTCCGGCTACAACGGTGGACAGACCCGTCCCGACGTGACCGACATCGAAAGCCATATGTATCCCACGCCTCAGTGGTGCAGCGAATACTGCGAAGACGAAACGTACACGCAGCCGCTCTTCCTCTGCGAATACAGCCACGCGATGGGCAACGGCCCCGGCGACCTGCGCGACTACTGGGAATCCATCGAGTCCCACGATAACTTCTTCGGCGGCTGCGTCTGGGAGTTTATCGACCATTCGGTTGCCATCGGGGACAAGTACGGCAATCCGTCCTTCACCTACGGCGGCGACTTCAACGACCATCCGAACGACGGAAACTTCTGCGTGGACGGTCTCGTTTATCCGGACCGCCGGCCGCACACCGGTCTTCTGGAGCTGAAGCAGGCGGTGATGCCCGTGGCGGTTCGTGAAACGGCGCCCGGAAAGGTGATCGTCAAGTCCCGCCGGTACTTCAAGTGCCTGTGCGATCTGTCGATGGCCTGGTCCGTGAAGCGCGACGGCAAGGTTGTGATGTCCGGCGTTTATCCGTCCCTGGGCATTGAACCGCAGGGCGAGCAGGAATACACGTTCTTTGACGAGGTTCCGCAGGGCGGCATTGTGACCCTTGACCTGTCCTTCCGTCAGAACGCGCCGACCGAATGGGCCGCAGCGGGCTACGAAGTCGGCATGGCGCAGTTCGTTTACGAGGAAGGCGTGGAGACCGTTTCCGCGGACGAGCCGCTGTACCCCGTGACGGTTTCCGAGTGCCGTCTGTTCTACAAGATTGCCGTGGGCGAGACGATGTACAAGATCAACAAGCACACGGGCTGCATCGACCACATCATCGACAACGGGGAAGACCTCATCACCCGTCCGGTGATCCCGCAGATCTGGCGTGCGCCGACGGACAACGACCGCAACGTCCGCTGGGAATGGCAGAGAAACGGCTTCGACAAGGCCGAAATCAAGTGCTACTCCTGCGAGCTTGCGGAGGCCGGTCCGGACAAGGCCGTCGTGAAGGCGAAGATTTCGCTGGGCTGCGCGCCGCATGACGTCATTCTGCATGCCGACGTGACCTACACCGTGAAGTACGGCATGGGCATTGAGGCGAAGTACGACGTGAAGTGGAGAGAGCGTGACCGGGAAAAGGACCACATCTTCTACCCGCGCTTCGGCGTTCGTCTGACCATGCCGGAGGGTGCGGAACAGATGAAGTACTTCGGCTACGGTCCGATGGAAAGCTACGCGGACAAGCGTCTGGCCGCCAAGCTGGGCGAATACACGTCCACGGTGACGGAAAACTACGAGCCGTACGTCTTCCCGCAGGAAAACTCGTCCCACTGGGGATGCAGATGGGCGGACGTACATACCGTCGCGGGTCACGGCTTCCTCTTCACCGCAGACGCGCCGTTCTCCTTCAATGCGTCCCACTATTCGCCGGAACAGCTGACCCAGAAGCGCCACCACTACGAACTCGAACGTGAGCCGGAAACGACCGTCCTCATCGACTGCCGCCAGTCCGGTATCGGTTCGAATTCCTGCGGTCCTTCCCTCGCCGAAAAATACCGCTTCAACGAGGACGCCTTCACCTGCGCTGTCCGCATTCAGCCAGTCTTCGCCAACGAAGCAAACCCGTACGACGAAATGCGGAAAGTATATTAAAAAATAAAATTTCTCGGGGAGGGTACTTTTTGAAAAAAGTACCCTCCCCGAACCCCACCCTCAAAAACTTTCAAAAAAGAATAAGGACAAGGTGCAGTGCGAATCGAACAAAAAATTTGCACAAACTATGTTTTCTTATCTTTTTAAAGTTTTTTGAAGGGGGTGCGGGGGAAAGCTTTTTTTCAAAAAAGTTTCCCCCGCAAATCCCATCAGACCCATGTTCGAGAGGGCGCCTTATTCCGTTACGACCTCCACGCTGCTCACACCGCCGGATTTTGTCACGACAATTTTTCGTCCGATGCGTTCCCGCAGACCGGGGACGTGCGAAATGATCCCAACGGAACGGCCGAGGACGGACTGCGATTCCAGAATGGACAGCGCCATGTCCAGCGACGCTTCGTCGAGGGAGCCGAAGCCCTCGTCGATGAACATCGCGTCAATCCGGACGCCGCCCGACGCCGCTTCCGTTTCGTCCGACAGGGCCAGGGCCAGCGCCAGCGACGCCGTGAACGATTCCCCGCCCGACAGCGTCCGCACACTCCGCACGCTCCCGTTCCAGTGGTCGCGGATGTCCAGCTCCAGACCGCTCTTGGCGCGCAGGTTTTCCGAACCGCTTTTCCGCTGCAGTTCGTACCGCCCCTCCGTCATTTTCATCAGACGGAGGTTCGCCAGGCGGAGAATCCTCTCGAACAGCTGCATCTGCCAGAACGTCTCCAGCATCATTTTTTCCTTACCTTTAATATTCCCGTTCGCCGTGTCCGAAATCTGTCCGTACAGCGTCCGGCGCTTTTCCGATTCCGCAACCTTTTCCGCCGTACGTGCCAGCAGCGCTGCTGCGGTCCGGTTTTTTCCCGCGGACGCCGCCAGACGCATAAGCCTTGCGCCCGTCTCCGTCAGCGCGGCGCCGCACCGTTCGCACGCTTCCCGCAGGGCCCCGCACTGTGCCGCGCTGCTGTTTTCCAGCTGTCCGGCCAGCGTGTCGCACGCCGCCTGACACGACCGCACCTCTTCCGCCGCAGCGGTACGCCGCCGCTGAACCTCGTCTGCTTCTTTCTCCAGGGACGCGGCGCGTCCGAGAAGCTGCGCCGTCTCCTGCTCCAGCTCCGCAAGCGTCCCGTACGGCAGACGGCGGACCAGAAGCGCGATCCGGCCGCGTTTTTCCTCCGACGCCGCCTGAAGCGCCGCCGTCCGGTGCAGAAGATTCTCCCGCGCTTCACGTTCGTTTGCAAAAAGCGCCTGATACCGTGTGTTTTTTTCGGCAAGCTCCTCCGCGGTCTGCTTGGCCGCGGCAGCCCGTTCCAGCTTTTCCTTCGCCTGACGGTACCGCTCCGCCGCCTCCCCATACTGTTTTTCCAGCTTTTCCCGATACTGCGCAGCCGCCGCGTCGATCTCGGCTTCCGGAAGCTCCCCGGCCTCCATATCCGCCAGAAGCTCCTCCCTCAGGTGCTTCACCGCCCCGCGCAGACTTCCAACGCGTTCCGCGCAGTCGCCCGCCGCCTTTTCCGCCGCGTCGCATTCCGCCCGCAGCTTCGCCAGTCCCGCGCGCGTCACCGTTTCACCGGGAGCCGCGGCCGGCGCGGGATGCTCCGTCGAACCGCACACCGGACATGGGACGCCGTCCCGCAGTTCCCCGGCCAGTGCGCCCGCCAGACCGTCCCAGTACCGTTTTTCGTTCCGGATCTGCATCGAACGCAGCCGCTCTGCCTCCGCTGCGTACTGCGCATACCGCGCGTTCTCCGCCGCAAGCTCCGGAACCAGCGCTTCGTACCGGTCGACGCGCTCCCGCTGGGACGAGATTCGCCGTCCTTCCTCCCCCGCCAGCTTCATTTCCGTACGGCAAAGCTCCGCACCGTCCGCTTCCGCACGCGCCCTCTCCGCTTCCGCTTTGGCACGCGCGATTTCCGTTTCCATCCGTTCCATCCGCTTTTCGTGACGCGCAATGCCGGCGGCGCAGTCCGCAGCTTCCTTTTCTTCCGCCGCAAGAGCATCCCGCAGCGCTTCCAGCTCTATGTATTCCTCGGTTCTCGACTGCAGCGCCGCCGCTTTTTCCCGGCATTTCACCGCTTCGCTCCGGTCGTCCGCTGTCTCCGCGCACCGCTTTTCCATGTCCGCCTTCTCGTCCAGCGCGCGCGCCAGCTTCTGACGGGCCGCCGCCAGACGGCGTTCGTTCTCCGCGTCCGTCTCCGCGCGGGTCAGACGGCTGCGCAGCTCGTCCGCTTCCGAGCTTTCCTCGTCCCGGCGCTTCTTCAGCTCCGCGCTCTCCTTCTCCTGACGCTCCAGAACCTTCCGCACCGTCTCGTCCAGATCCGGCGGGACAAAGTCCGGCAGGGACGACAGCTTTTCCTCCAGCTCCGGCGCCCCTTCCGTGTCAAACATTCTCCGGCAGCCTGCCAGCTCCTGCCGCAGCATCTCCGTCCGCTTCCGTTCCTCCGAAACCAGCTGCTTCGCCGTCTCCGAAAACCGCGCGTATACGTCCGTACCGAAAATATTCCGCAGAATCAGCATCCGCTCCTCGGTCTTCGCGTACAGCAGTTCGCGGAATTCCCCCTGCGCAATCATCACGGTCCGGCGGAACCGTTCCCGGTCCAGACCGGTCAGCGTACAGACGGCGGCGGTCACTTCCTTCTGCTTCGACACAATCCGCCCGTCCGGATACCGCAGCCATGCGTCCGCGGACTTTTCCAGCGTCCGTTCGCCGTTTTTTTCCTTTTCCCGGCCGAGCGTCCGGTGAACCGTGTACCGGCTTCCGGCCATGTCAAATTCCAGCTCCACCCAGGTGAACTCCCCCGGTGCCGCGTACTTGCTCCGCAGCATGGACGCCTCCCGCGCGCTGCCGCTTGCTTCGCCGTACAAAGCGTAAGTAATCGCGTCAAAGAGCATCGTCTTTCCGGAACCGGTGTCCCCGCAGATGAGATACAGTCCGCCGGAGCAGACCGCTTCCAGGGCAAGGTTCACCTCTCCGGCGTACGGGCCAAAGGCGTTCATGGCCAGTCGAATGGGTTTCATCTCCGTCCCTCCTCCTCACAGGTCTCAAAAATGCCGCGTACCACATCGATCAGTTCCACGTCCGGCGGCGCGTTGTTCTGCAGCTCGTACAGCTCCGCGAACACTTCCTCCGGCCGTACGGCCGACCGGACGGCACGCTCGTCCCCGACGCTCTGCAACAGCGCGGACGCGTCTCCTTCCAGACGCCGGTATTCGCGGGTGCGCAGGTTGTCATACGCCAGCCGCATCAGGTTCGGGTAAACGCACCGCAGCTTGCCGACCGCGTCGTCCACGTCGTTTTCATCGGTCAGAACGACGCGGATGTAATCCTCCTTCGCCGCGGGGTCGTGCAGTCCCGCGTGAACGACCTCCTCGTACGTTCCGCGCACCTCCCGCAGGTCCCGCAGCGGGTGCAGCGGATGCGCGTGCATCTCCACCGTTCCCTTCTCCCGCAGCTCCACGACGTACACGGACTTTTCGTCCGCAAGCTCCGCAAACGACGTCTTCAGCGGCGAGCCGGAATAGTACACGTTCGTTCCGGCCTTCACCTCATGCGCCGTGTGCAGGTGCCCCAGCGCGGTGTAGTCCCAGCCGTCAAAGACCGATACCGGCACTGCGCCCGTTCCGCCGGCCTCCGTTTCGTCTCCGCCTTCTCCTCCGATGACAAACTGGTGCGTCACCAGCACATTCCGTTCCCCGCCGCAGCGTGGAATCCGTGCCGCCGCGTACGCCACCGCCGCGGCGTAGGTATCGCCTTCAAAATCCCCGCAGACCGCGCGCACATTCACCGGCTTGACAAACGGAAGCAGGTACACATGGACCGGCCCGTACGCGTCCGTGAAAGTCACGCACTCGCACGTTCCGCCGTAAACCGGCGAAAAATGCACCCCGGCCCGCCGCGCAACGGAGGAGAGGTACGCCACCCGCTCCGGCGAGTCATGGTTTCCGGCCACCGCCAAGACCGCAATGCCCGCGCCGGCCAGCGCGGACACGAATTCGTCCAGGACCGCCACCGCTTCCGCCGGCGGACTGGAACGGTCGTACAGGTCGCCGGCAAGAATCACGGCGTCACACGCCTCCCGCGCCGCGATTTCCGCGATTTCCGCGAGGACATGGCGGCAGTCCTCCGTCATGGAATATTCGCACAGCCGCAGACCGATGTGTAAGTCCGATGTATGTAAAAATTTCATGGTTTTTCCTCAATTCTCCGTTTCCGTTTTCCGTCTGAGACGGTAGGTCCGCGCCGACACGCCGGTCTTTTTGCGGAACAGGCGCATGAAGTATAGCTCGTCGCTGTAGCCGCACATGGACGCCACCTCGGCGATGGACAAATCCGTCCCTGCAAGCAGGTCCCGTGCGTGCTGCAGACGCAGGCCGATGATGTATTCCGACGGCGCGCAGCCGAACGTCCGGCGGAACAGCTCCCGGAACCGGCTCACGCTCAGGTGTTCCGACTCCGCCAGCTCCGCGACGCACAGGTCCTCCGTGTAGTGGCGGTGAAGGTATTCCATCAGATTTCCGAATCGGTTCGCGCGCCCGACGCCTTCCCCGGTCACAGACCGCCCCAGCCCGACGAGAATTTCCGTCAGCTTGGCCGCGCAAAGTTCCTCGCAGCACCGTCCGCGCATGACAAATTCGTGAAAGATTTCCTCAAACGCGCGGCGTATCGAGGCCGGAAGCTCCTCCTCCAGCCGGTAGACCTCGCCCGGGACCAGACCGCTCTGCCGGAGCAGCGCTTCCGCGTGGCTTCCGGTAAAGTGCGCCCAGTAGTAGCCGATGTTCCGGTCCTCCGTCCAGCCGTAGCGGTACGTCTGCTCCGGCGGATAAAGGACAAACGCCCCGGGTCCGAGCCGTTCCTCCTCCCCCAAGCGTCCGCTGAGAAGCTCGCCCTCGTCCATGAGCTGAAGATAATAATCGTGCCGGAAGCCGACACTCCAGAAGCCGCGCGCCGTGGAAACATAGCCCGCACAGTTCACAATCAGCGGAACGCGGCGGTCGCAGCAGTCCGCGCCCTCCGGCAGACCGGACGTATTTCTGTAATAGGATTGGTTTTCCATGTCCTCCCTGTTTTGCCGCCCGGCCGGTGCGGTCAGGCGATTTGTCCATAAAAACAATTGATTCGTGCCTTGCAGTCCTTCTGAAATTAGTATATACTAAATTACGAAAATAGCAAGACATTTCTTTCGATTTTTAGAATTTTTTACATTTCTTATCCTATATTTCAAGCAAAGGAGACAATTATGAAGAAATCATTAAACGCGTGGACCGTCGAAGGCTCCCTGAACTTTGAAGAAACCTTCGCGGCCGTATCTGCCGCCGGCTTTGACGGAATCGAGCTCAACGTCGACGGCTCCGGCGCGCATTCGCTGACCCTCGAAACGACCGCGGAAGACTACGCTGCCATCCGTGCGCTTTCGGAAAAGTACCATCTCCCGGTGGTCAGCATTTCCACCTCCCTCTGGGGCGGCAAAATGGGACATCCGGACCAGTGGGAAGCGGGCCGCACGCTCCTGCGCAAGCAGCTGGAAGCGGCGAAGGCACTCGGCGCGGGCGGCATTCTCACCGTCCCGGGCGGCATGGACGGTACGCTCACGCTCGACGGCGCACGGAAGAACTCCATTGCCTTTCTGAAAACCATGAAGGACGAGATTGAAGCGTCCGGTATTTTCGTCGGCGTGGAAAACGTCTGGAACGGCTTCTTCCTCTCTCCGTACGACATGGCGTCCTTCATCGACGAAATCGACTCCCCGAAGATCGGCGCGTATCTGGACGCGGGCAACATGCTGGCCTTTTCGATTTCGGAATACTGGGTCGAAGTCCTGGGCAGCCGCATCGGATGCGTCCATGTCAAGGACTACAAGCGTGCCGGCGGTCTGAACTCCGGCGGTACCTGGGAAGACATCACCCACGGCAGTGCCAACTGGCCGGCCATTGTTCCCGCCCTGCGCAAAGCCGGTTTCGACGGCTACCTCACCGGCGAAGTCTTCAAAGCGGACGACCAGATGTCCTTCCCCGACTACTACAAAAAAGTTGCCGGCGAAATCGCATCGATTCTTGCATACTGAGACGGTCGAAATGCGTTTGGCGCATCCCGTCCGTTTTTCCCGGATGAAAAAGTTTTTGAGGATGGGGGCCAGGGGAAGGGGCTTTTTTGGGGAAAGCCCTTCCCCAACGCATCCCCTTCCCAATAAATTCATGATATAAGGAGGTTCCGATATGGCAAAATTCCCCATTGGGTTCTGGAATTATACGGCGACCGGCGACCTTGGACCGGAGGCGGTCCGGGACTGGGCGGACCTCGGCATGACGATGGCGGTCAGCCCGGAGTACCATGCCGGACAGCACGACAGGAACGCCATGCTTGCCATCCTGGACGCCTGCGCGGCGTACGGGATCCGGGTCATTCTGAGCGACTCGCGGGCAAGATGGGGCGGCGCGTCGGACGATCCGGCGGCCTACGAACGTCAGTTCACCGAAGCCTACGAGGACTTCGGCCGTCATCCGGCGGTGATGGGCTTCCACGTGGGCGACGAACCGTGGAGCGACAAGGCGTTTGCGGACTGCATCGCGGCGCACCGGATGCAATTGAAGGTCGCGCCGGAGCTGACGCCGCACCTCAATTTCCTGCCGTACTGGGAAGGTCAGGAGAAGGACGTCCTCAAGGCGCCGACCTTCATCGACTGGGCACGCCGTATGGCCGAGCAGGCCGACCTGAAGATCCTGTGCTACGACTGTTATTCCCAGATGAATCCGGAGGAAGCGGGGGTTCATACCTATTTCACGAACCTGCGCAAATTCTCCGAAGCTGCGGACGCCTGCGGAATCACGCCGTGGACCACGCTGCTGTCGGTGGGACACTTCCGTTACCGGGTTCCGAACGAGGATGACCTGCGCTGGCAGCTCAACACAGCGGTCGCGTCGGGCATGAAGGGAATTCTGTGGTTCTTCGTGTACGAACGGGCGCCGATGGCAAACTACCGCCTGCCGCCCATCGACGAATTCGGGGAACGGACGGAAACCTTCCACCGGATGTCGCGCGTCAACCGCCACTTCCTGCACCAGTTCGGCGACTTCTTCCTGAACGCGGAACACAAGGGAACCTACCACACCGTCAAAGCGTACGGCGGCTATGAGCTGTTCCGGCCCGGCGTCACGTCCGATGTCCTCCTCGACGTGGAGAGCGTCCATAACCTCCCCGCCGTCGTCGGCTTCTTCGAAAAGGACGGGGAACATTTCGTCGCGGTCGTCAACAACACCACAACCGAAAGCGGTCAGTTCCGCCTGCACGTTCCGAAATCCGCGAAAACCTTCCAGCGCATGAACTGGGACGGCTCCTTCAGCGACCTGAAAACCCATTCCCACGACGCCTGCTATTTCGAAACCGATACCGAGCAGGTCGGCGGCGACTGGCTCGCTCCGGGACAGCTGAAGGTCTACAAGTACGAATGAAAAAAGGATCTCCCAAGGGAGAATCCTCCTTCCATAAAATTATCAATCATCACAAAGGAGAAACCCTCATGAAAAAACTCGCTATGATCGGCTGCGGCGGGATCGGCTCGTACCATCTCAGCCACTTTGTTCAGTTCACCGACATTATCGAACTCGCAGGCTTCTGCGACCTGATTCCGGAACGCGCGGAAAACTTCGTCAAGCAGGCCGGCTCCGGCAAGGCGTACACGAATTATATCGAAATGTACGACGAAGTTCAGCCCGATATGGTCTTCATCTGCATCCCGCCGTACTGCCATGGCGAAATCGAATTCGAAACCATCCGCCGCGGCATCCCGTTCTTCGTGGAAAAGCCGCTCGCGCTCGACCTTGACCTCGCACGCCGCATCCGTGACGCAGCAGCGGAAAAGAACCTCATCACCGCGTCCGGTTTCCAGTGCCGTTACTCCAACCTCGTGGAACCGAACGTGAAGTTCTGCCAGGAAAACGAAGTGGTGTTCGTGGACTGCTCCCGCATCGGCGGAATGCCCGGTGTGTTCTGGTGGCGTGACAAGGACCTCTCCGGCGGTCAGATCGTCGAACAGACCATTCACCAGTTTGACATCATCCGCTACGTCTTCGGCGAACCGGAAGAAGTCTGCACCTACGGTACCCGCGGCTTCGTGACCGGTGTTCCGGACTACAACACCGACGACCTCTCCACCACCATCGTCAAGTTCAAGAACGGCGCGCTGGGCGTAATCTCCACCGGTGACTACGCGACCTCCGGCAACAGCCACGACTCCAAGGTCATCTTCTCCGCAAAGGACAAGAGAGCGGAGCTGAAAATTCTCGGCACCCTCGAAATCTTCGGGGAAAAGCCCGCGGAAACCAAGGACGAAGGCGGCTTCGTCATCAAGGGTGACGGCGCTCTCGGCGCAGCCGGAGAATCCGTGGTCTACCATCAGGACGGCGACGCAGGCATCCTCTGCGACCGTACCTTCATTGAAGCTGTCATCTCCGGCGACGGCAGCAAGATCCGTTCGCCCTATGCGGACGCCTTCAAGTCCGTTGCCTTCACGATGGCATGCAACGAATCCATGGCAACCGGCAAGCCGGTGAAGGTGGAACTGGAATAAAAAAAGGGGATCTCCCCGCCATCAAAACTTTTCCATAAGGGTGGATAAAAACAAGGTTGGGTGCAAATCGTTGGGTCTGCATTCAACTTTGTTTTGTTATAGCAAAGAGGAATGCAGCTCCAACGATCGGCACCCAATGTTGTCCTGAACCGCGCCATGGAACGGTTGGAAAGGTGCGTGAGGGCTGCCTCGTACGGCAAAAAACGCCCCTATTCCTCATCATCCTTCAAACCAAGGGCAGTCTGGCGGTAGGTCAGGGGGCTCATGTTGACGAATCTGCGGAAATTACGGTAGAAGTAGCTGGTGTTGTTGAAGCCGGCGGCAAGGGCAATGGAGGGAATGGGGAGATCGGTTTTTTCAAGGTAGGCGCGGGCGGCATTGATGCGGCGGCGGAGAATGTACTCGATGGGGCGCATACCGGTGGACTGCTTGAACAGGCGGCACAGGTACTGCTCCGACAGCCCGCCCGCCGCGGTGCAGAGCTGTTCGAGGGTGATGTCGTGGGTGTAGTTCCGGTCGATGTAGGAAATCACGCTTTCCATCGCGGGATTTTTGGGCGGCTCTTTTCCGGCGAAGCCCATCCGGTCCCGGTTCAGCTCCACGAGCATTCCGTACAGAAGAACCGACGCCCGGAAAGTGCCGTATGCGCCGTCCGGCGTCATGCTTGAAACGGCGTCGTAAATGTCCCGCATTGCCTTCCGGCGTTCCTCCGTCCCGTTCGGGACGGCATCAAACAGCCGCCAGTCCTCCCCCAGAAACATCATGTCCGCGCAGGCCGCGATGCCGAAACCGAAGGTCAGCCAGCTCGTCCGCCATACTCCGTTCTCCGGCCGGCAATGGCAGCGGGAGGTCCCGCGCAGATAGAGCATACTCCCCTCCGGCAGGACATGCGTCTCCCCGCCGATGGTCAGAAGGCCCGTTCCTCCGGCCGAAAAAAGAAGCTGCGGCGTTCCGGCGCCCGGAGACAAGACCGATTCCTGCAGATAGTCGATCCCGATGCCGCTGACATAAACCGGAAGCAGTCTGTCCTCTCCTATCTTCGGATACGACACAAGAAGCATTGCCTTCCTCCAATCCGTGGACGCGTGCGCGGCGCAGCGTACACCAAAATTTTATTTTATTATACAAAAAATTTATAAATAGGTCTGCAATTGGTATGTAAAATTTCTGTTAATATGCCAATTTCCTCCTATGATTCCTCACAGTTCCTCAGGCAGGGCACTCTCCCCCGCGCGGACCGGGGATTTCCCCGACGGAAAAACGCCGCAAGTGTTTTTCTGCCATTGTATTGACACCGTTGTGAAAACATGCTATAATTATTTCTTACGAACGAATGTTTCTCTTGTGGAAAGCGGAAAGGGATTGCTATGGAAAAAGAAAGAAAAACAGATGGGGAACGGTCCGATTTGCAGGAAAACATCCGCAAAAATGTGGAACGGAAGCTCCGGGAATCCCTCGCGGACGCGGAACTTTCGGTTTCGCCGAAAACAGACGCCAAAGAAGGGGCAAACGCCGAAAAAAGCGACGATTTCTGGAACCTCGGCAAGCCAAAGCCAAGAGTCTACAAAAAGCCGGACTTTTCCGACACTCCCGTGGAAATGACCGACGTTACCAACACCGCAGAGATCGAATACGAAGGGACGGAGCCGGAGAAAATCACCGCGGCCGCGCCGCGTACCGGAGAAACGGACCCCGCGCGCAAAGGCCATTCCCGTCTCAATTACCGCCCTGCCGACCGCACCGATCCGCTGGGAGACCTCTTTGACGACCTCCCCGCCGACCGGGCAAAGGAAACCACCGTCACCGCCGTTCCCTCCGGTGACGGAATGCCCATTCCCGAACGGAATCCGGCGCAGACGCACACGACAACGGTACAGAACAGCGGACGGCAGACCGTCGTCCATGATGCGCCGCCGCGCTACACGACCGGTTCCTACCGGCATCAGGGCGGCTGGACGCAGAAGAAAAAAAGCGAGACAACCCATCGGACACGTCCCGCCGGAAGCGGAAACGAAGTCCTCGCGACTCATCATCCGGGCGGCCTGCTGATCCGGGAAGTCGAGGTGCGGAGCTGGTCCTCCGACGTCGATTTTTACGAACGCTTTCTCGAAAACGCCGAAAAAAGCCACGCCGCCCAGCCTTCCGTCCCGTATACCGCCGACTATCCGCCGGTAAAATATTTCTCGTACGTTCCGCAGTATTCGCACATGAGCCGCTCCCAGCTCGACTATTACCGCTGGATCCGCGAAAACATCCGTCACGGACGTTTTCCCGTCTGCGACCCGTCGTACATTCAGCTTTACATTTACGAAATTCTGAATCTGCCCGACCTGATTCCGCCGGCGTACGGCGCCGCGCAGCTCGCGGGAATCTGGCTCGCGTACCGCAAAACCGAGCCCCGCATCGACGGCTACCTCTGCGAATGGCTGCCCGACTACTGCATGATGCACGCGTGTCCCATGCCGGACGCGCTGAAGCCCATCCTGCCGGAAATCGTGCCGAAGGCGCAGTTCAAGGAGTTCTATTTCGATTTTGCCGCCGGAGAACGGACACCGGAGGATGCGCTCCTTCTCGCACGAATCCTCATCGAAAACTCGTCCGACTACGATTACCGCCGCAGCCGTTATTACGGCGACCACCGCGACGCTTACGAAACGCATCTTCCGCGCGCGGCCGCAGCGGTGATTGAAAAGGATATTGCCGCGGGACGGGGCGTCTTTTCCCTTGAAAAAACCTACAAAATGACGCGGGACAGCTACTGCGGCGCGATCGTTTCCATCGACGTCAAACGGCGGCTGAACATCGAGTTCCGCTCGTTTACCCGTTCGGCGGACACCCGCCGCGCCGTCACCGCCATCGTCAAGTACGCCGAGAACCGTCTGCGGCCGATTCTCGGCATCAAGGCCAAGCTCGGTGTGGACGGCATCACGCAGGAGGACACCGACGCCGTGGACGCGTATTTCGCGCCGATGACGCCGGGCCGTCCGGAAAAGCCGAAGGAAGACCGCTACATGCCGGACAATTATCTGAAAAACTACGAAGCGGAGGACTCCGGCTTCGATTTCGGCACGGCCGCGGAAATCGAGCGCATGTCCTGGCAGAACACGACCCTTCTGACCGGCGAAGATTTCGCCGACGAAACCTTTGCCGGCGAAACTTCCGCAAGCGACGCCCCGGAAAGCGCGGACGTTTCCGACGGAAGCGAAAAAAGACCGGAAACGGAGGAAAAACCGGCCGTTCCCGCACCGGAAATTCCGGAACCGGCAGCCACGGAACCTTTGGTTACGGCTTCGGAAACGGCGCCGGAGGCTGGAGACGCCGACGGTGACGCCCTCGTGTACGACGCGCTGGCCGCCGCGCTGGACGGACGGTTCCACATGTTCTGCCGGGAACGTCAGATTTACGACGGTGTGCTTGCCGACCGCGTCAACACCCGCTTTCTCGACCTTCTCGGGGACATCGTTCTGGAAGAAGATGGCGGAAGCTATGCACTGATTGAAGATTACAGGGAGGATATTGAGACGTGGATGAAAAACAGATAAGCAAAACAGGCGTGACCGCGAAGGTTCCGCGCCGCATTCTCGGCACACTGCTTTCGTCCCTGTCGGCCGGCGTGGTTCCGCGTTCGGGCGCGCCGTACATCGCCATCGGACGAAACGATGAAATCGAATCCCTTGTCACCTCGCTCGACCGCGTCGCCGACGGCGAGGGAGCGACCAAATTTATCATCGGGCGGTACGGCTCCGGCAAGAGCTTTCTGATTCAGCTTTCCCGCGGCTATGCCCTCGACCGCGGCTTCATCACCGCCGACGCGGACCTCTCCCCCGAACGGAAGCTCTCCGGTGCGGGCGGCAGCGGTCTGGCCACCTATCGGGAGCTGATGAAAAACATCGCCTGCAAGTCCTCCCCCGACGGCGGCGCGCTCCCGGTCATCCTCGGAAAATGGTTTTCGTCCGTCGGCGAACAGCTTGTGGACGAAGGAAGGACGGCGGACAGCGAAGCGTACCACGCGGAGTTCGGCCGGCGCATCATGAAGAATCTGCGCGAGCTGGAAGCGGACGTAGGCGGGTTTGACTTTGCGACCGTTCTGCGGGAATACTACAACGCCTGGCAGAACGACGACGACATGAAGCAGTCCGCGTGCCTGAAATGGCTGCGCGGCGAATACAACACCCGCACGGAGGCCCGCCAGGCGGTCGGCATCCGCTCCCTCTCCATCATAGACGACGACAACTGGTACGATTATCTCAAGCTGTTCACCGCGTTTGCGCGTCTGGCCGGCTACAGCGGGCTGTGCGTCTTCATTGACGAGTGCGTGAACCTGTACAAAATCCCGAACCGCATTTCGCGGGAGAACAACTACGAAAAAATCCTCGCCATGTTCAACGACACCATGCAGGGACGCGCGCCCGGACTGATGATTGTCTTCGGCGGAACCCCGCAGTTTCTCGAGGACAGCCGGCGCGGCCTGTTCAGCTACGAAGCCCTGCGCAGCCGTCTGGCGGACGGACGGTTCGGGGGCGGGGAGCTGAAAAGCCTGATGCAGCCGGTCATCCGTCTGAAGCGGCTGTCCGACAGTGAACTGTACGCGCTGGTGATCCGTCTGGCGGCGCTGCACGGCGAATACCACCGCTGGGACGTACGCGTGACCGAGGAAGACATGCGCTCGTTCCTTGTGGCGTCCATGGAACGGACCGGCGCGGACACCATGATTACCCCGCGCGAGATCATCCGCGATTTTGTGACCCTGCTCGACCTTTTGTATACCAATCCGGACAAGTCCTTCGCGGAAATCGCCGGATCGATTCCGCGGACAACGGTTTCCCCCGGTGTCGACAATGCAGACGTTGCAGAAGGTGCGGAGAATGCCGGCAGCGGGCACGCTTCAGCCGAACGGCCGAAAATCACTCTGGACGATATCGAATTCTAAAATTGGGAGGGGATTCGCGGGGGAAACTTTTTTGAAAAAAAGCTTTCCCCCGCACCCCCT
>JBJFGC010000144.1:0-4024 GCA_051892315.1 Eubacteriales bacterium | reverse complement strand
GTTACGCGCAGCGTAACTACGGGGGAGGGTACTTTTTTCAAAAAGTACCCTCCCCGTTAACCCCCCTCTGCCATTATCCCATCAGCACCTGGAAATCCGCGCGGTCCCGGAGCGGGTCATAGCATCCGTCCGCGAGATTCTGAACGAAGGCTTCCGTGTGGGTGGGGTTTCCGGACCAGTCTGTTTCCTCCGGCGGATACGGGTCCTCCGTCAGCAGGTCGAAAAACGGCGGCGTGTACCGCAGCGCGTCCGTGCGGCGTTCCGTTTCGTCCGCGAGCGCGGCGTGCTTTTTGTAAAGTTCCAGCGCGCGGACCGCCTCGTCGTACCGCTTTTCCTGAAGAAGCAGGAGCGCCTTGCGGTGCTGAAGCTCGTACATTGTTTCGTGGAACCCGAGGTAGTTCCCGTCCGGAAAGAATTTCGTCAGAATTTCCTCTGCCAGCGTGACCGCGTACCAGCTGTCGCTGCTGCAGCATAGCATCGTGTGCAGCAGCGCGTGCAGCTGTCCTTCCAGTCTCCGCTGCCGGTGACGGCGCAGGTCTTCCCCCTGCAGGAGGTTTTCCAGAAGCTGTTCCTTCGTCCGGTACGGCGCGTCCGGAAGCAGAGCAATGTACGTTTTGGCTTCGTCGTACCGTCCGAGAAAGCCGAGAACCTGCGTGATTCCCTCAATGGCATTGCATTTCAGCCGTTCGTCGTCCGTATTCTCGATAACGAGGGTAAAATGACGGACGGCCTTCTCCTGTTCCGCGCGGAAAACCTCCCGGTCTTCCAAGTTCCACGCGCGGTTTGACTCCGTCCACGCGAAGTCGCAGAGGTATTTCATATCGCCGGGATATTCCCTCACAAGCGTCTCCTGCGCTGTGTAGAGAAGCCGGAAACCGTCCCGTTCGCCGCCGTCGCGCCATGCCGTGCGGCACGCTTCCTCCAATTCCATCCGTCGGGCATCCGTGACCGGTTGGTTCAGACCGAGCAGCTCGTCGGAGGTGACGTGCAGAAGGCGGGTGAGCGGGCCGATGAGCGAAAGATCGGGCGAGGTGACGCCGCACTCCCATTTGGAAACCGACTGGTACGTCACGCCGAGAAGGTCGGCAAGCTTTTCCTGGGTGAGGTCGTTCCGGCGGCGCAGCTCGCGGATGCGCTGACCAAGAGTATTCATCGATAGATCTCCGTTTCGGTAAAGAAAAGATAAGCGGGCCCTGCTTTCGGAAATAGGATAGCACACCGGCGGGAGAGAGTCAATAACGTATTTTCTGATGGAAACTCGCGTGGAAGGCGAGTTGTTTTATTCCCGGTCTCTGTACCGTTTCAGCAGGACTGCAAGCACGACGCCGGCGAGAATCAGGATCACCCCGATTCCCATGATTCCCCCGCAGAGCACCGATACCGGATTGTTTTCCGCAAATCCGGACGCCGCGCCGTCGAGCGGGGAGAGACCCGGCTCCAGATACACCTTCCCGATCCCTTCCACGTCGATCCACGAACCCGACGCTTCCGAAAAGCCGAACGGGTCGGAGGAAAACAGTTTTTTCGCCAGAAACCGCCCGAGCGCCCCCATTCCTGTGAACAGCGCGCCGACCGCGGACAGGTATACGCCGTAAATCCAGCCGTACCGCTTCAGCGTCCGGCTGAGAAATCCGGGAAGGTCGTCCAGCCATGCAGGATAGGCCGGCGCGGGTTCCTGCGTCTCCGGCTCGCTTTCCTCCGGCGGCTCCTCCTTTTCCGGTTCTTCCTCGGACAGCAGCCAGTCCGCCGTCACGTCAAACGTCCGGGCCAGCGCGGCGAGTTTGTCCAGCTCCGGCTGCGCGGTTCCCGTTTCCCATTTGGAAACCGCCTGACGGGACACGCCGATTTTCTCCGCCAGCGCGTCCTGCGACAGACCCGCCCGCCTGCGGCAGAAATAAATTTTCTCGTTCAGTTTCATAAAGCACCTTCCTGTGGTGAATTTTCTGCCCCCATTGTACCAAAAAACCGGTTGCGGGTCAAGCGACAAATGCTGTCACTTCCGCAACCGGCGGTAGTTTTGTGGTATAATAAAATGGGGGTGGGATTTGCGGGGGAAACTTTTGTGAACAAAAGCTTTCCCCCGCACTCCCTTCAAAAAACTTCAAAAATGGGTGGGAGAACAACGTTTGTGCAGATTTCATGTTGAATTTGCACGACACCATATCCATTCATTTTTTTGAAAGTTTTTGAGGGTGGGTGTAGTTACGCGCAGCGTAACTACGGGGGAGGGTACTTTTTTCAAAAAGTACCCTCCCCTGTCAAACTCCCGTTTAAAAAATTGCAGAAATTTCTGTTACCAAATCCAGATTTGCCACACTATAGGGATGAAAGGAGGCGAGAGAATGACAGAAACAAACTCCATGGCTGAGAGGCTGATTGCGGAATTTACCGAACATTACATGGAAAAGCTCTTTTACTTCTGTCTCAAAAAAACGGGAAACAGCGCCGAGGCGGAGGATTTAACGCAGGATATCGCGCTGAACATTCTTGCCGCGCTGAACAAAGGCACGATTCCCACAAGCTTTTCGGCGTGGGTCTGGCGCATCGCACGCAACCGTTATTCGGTATGGGCCGACGGGAAGCGCAGGAAAGCCGAAGCGGTTGCCGGTGCCGATATCGGGGACTATGAGATCGAGGACGGCGGCGAGGATACGCTTGAGGCCATGATCCGCAGGGAACAGCTCTCCCTGCTCCGGCGGGAGCTTGCGTTTATCGGGAGTGAGTACCGCAGGGTCGTCGTTGCCTACTACATCGAGGACCGAAGTGTGCGCGAGATCGCAAAATCTCTCTCCCTTTCCGAAGGCGCGGTAAAGCAGCGGCTTTATCGGGCAAGAACAATACTGAAAGAAGGTATGAGTATGGCAAGAGAATTTGGTGTGAGAAGCTATCGGCCCGAAGACGTATACTATTCCATGGCCCTTGTGCGTCTCGGCGAAAAAAATCAGCCCAAAAGCATCATGGAGCATCCGCTCTACACAAACATTTTTCTGGAAGCGTACGGAAACCCCTCCTCGGCGGAGGAACTGTCTCTGGAGCTTGGCGTCGCTCTTCCGTATATGGAGTATGAACTGGAGTACCTTACCCGCGAAACCTTTCTGATCAAAAAAGACGGCAAATATCAGACGTCCTTCCCGATCATAAGCCGCTCGGCTCAGGAGCAGGTTCATGCCGAAAGACAGACGGCCGCCCCCGACATCACGAAAGCGCTGATGAACTTTGTGAACCGGCTCAACGAGGCCTTCACCGCGCAGGGATATCCCTATTATGGAACCTATCAGGACTATGAAAGCGCCAAGTGGACGTTTCTGATGATGGCCTATCAAGCTTTCGAGTACAAAGCTTCCAATGATTATGATTTTACGGAGCGGCCCGATAACGGGAAGTGGGATATCATCGGTTATCCGAGCTGCGGTATGACACAGCCGCCCTTTGTCGGGAATTATGTTCGCCGCGGAGCCAAGTATTTCTTCCAGCAGTTCCGGTATGAATTTGACGGAATTGCGGACCGCACCCCTTCCTCTCTCACCGAGGAGGAAGTCAGAGTCCTTTATGATT
This sequence comes from Eubacteriales bacterium, assembly GCA_051892315.1. Lineage (GTDB taxonomy): Bacteria > Bacillota > Clostridia > Oscillospirales > CAG-272 > UMGS1696. The sequence goes on along the minus strand of JBJFGC010000144.1, from coordinate 469 downwards.
CCGTAGCAGGCGGGGTGGGCGAGGAAGACGCCGCGACGGCGGAAAAACTGGCAGAATACGGATATCTCCGCAAAGCGGGAGATGCCTGCGAGCCGGCCATTCTGGTGATGAACTCCGGTGAAATAAAAAAGGCCGTGAAAAGCATGGAGGAGAAAACCGTTTCGGAGCTGACCGCTCTGGCTGACGACGCCAGAAGCAAGCTGGAAAAGCTGTATCATACGATCGCCGAAACGATTCGCTCCGACCTTCCGCCGGTATTTTCCGAAGACACCCGCCAGTGCGAGCTGGCTGTCTCATCCTCTTACTACGCGTACAGCTATGTCATGGCGGAAGCGCTGCGTCAGGGAGACCTGCTCCCCGCAGAAAAAGTAAGCCGCGCAGTCGGTGCGTATATCGATCTCTTATAGAATTAAAATTCGCGGGGGAAACTTTTTTGAAAAAAAGTTTCCCCCGCACCCCCTTCAAAAAA
>JBJFGC010000143.1:0-4049 GCA_051892315.1 Eubacteriales bacterium | reverse complement strand
TCTCTCCCTTGCAACCTAAGACAGCCGGCGCGGCTCAACCAAAATTTTTATCCGATCAGGAGGAAAAAGCATTGCTATACCATTTTCAGTCCAAGGACGACACCTTGCGATCCCTTGCCGTCGATGAAACGTACGGCTTGACAGACGCACAGGCTATGGAAAGAGCCGGACAGTACGGCCCGAATAAGCTGTCCGAGAAGAAAAAGAAAACAAATCTCCAGCGTTTTCTGGACCAGTTCAAGGATGTCATGATTCTCATTCTGCTGGCGGCGGCGGTTGTTTCGTTTGTGATTGCCTGCGTTGAGGGCGAACCCAAAGAGTTTTTTGAACCTCTGCTGATCGTTCTCATCGTCGTTTTGAACGCTGTCATGGGCGTTTTGCAGGAAAGCAAGGCGGAAAAAGCACTTGACGCTCTCAAAAGCATGTCTGCTCCCCACGCCAGAGTCCTGCGCGGCGGGGAAGAAAAAATCATTGATGCCGCCGACTTGGTGCCGGGGGACATCATCTTTCTGGAAGCCGGGGATTTTATTCCGGCCGATGCACGATTGCTCCACAGCGTCAGTCTTAAAAGTGAGGAATCTGCACTGACCGGAGAGTCCGTTCCCTCTGAGAAGGATGCTGACGCTGTGGCCGAGGAAAAGGCTCCCCTCGGCGACCGTGAAAATATGCTTTTTTCCGGATGCAGCGTCACTTATGGTACCGCAAAGGCCGTTGTCACCGCCACCGGCATGGATACCGAGATGGGCAAAATTGCCAATCTTCTGGACAGTGCAGAAGAAACGCAGACGCCGCTCCAGCAGAAACTGGCACAGCTTGGCAAATACCTTGGCATTCTCGCCCTCGTGGCTTGCGGCATCATTTTTATCGTCGGCATTGTAAGCGGCATTCCTGCGATGGAAATCTTTATGACCGCGGTGTCTCTCGCCGTTTCTGCGATTCCGGAGGGACTTCCGGCCATCGTTACCATTGTGCTTTCCATCGGCGTTCAGCGTATGGTGAAAAAGAACGCGCTGATCCGCCGCCTGCCCGCCGTGGAAACACTTGGCAGCGCGTCCGTGATTTGTTCCGATAAAACGGGAACACTGACGCAGAACCGCATGACGCTCGTGAATGCCTATCTTGACGGGGCAGGTGAGCCGGAAGCTATTACCGAAGACAATTCTCCCGAAATCCGGCGTCTCCTGATGTACGGCACGCTCTGCTGCGACGGTTCGGTGGTGTTTCACGACGGTGAAGAACAGCACATTGGCGACCCTACGGAAACCGCGATTGTTCTCGCGGCGTACAAAAACGGTCTGGCCAAAGAAGATCTGACCCATCGCTATCCCCGACTGGGTGAAATTCCGTTTGATTCCGACCGTAAGCTCATGACGACGGTCAACCGCATCGACGGTCAGATGGTTGTCATTGTCAAAGGAGCGTTTGACGTGATGGCGGAACGCTGCGTTGCAGGCGATATTGAAACTGCGCGCCGCGTAACCGAAAAGATGAGCGCGGATGCTCTGCGCGTTCTTGCTATCGGTTATCGGATGATTGACGAGCTTCCGGAAACGCTGACCTCTGAAGAATTGGAGAACGGCCTGACATTTTATGGACTGGTCGGTATGATTGACCCTCCGCGTCCCGAAGCGAAGGAAGCGGTTGCGGTCTGCCGCAAAGCGGGGATCCGTCCGGTCATGATTACCGGCGACCACGTGGTCACCGCATCCGCGATTGCACGGGAACTTGGGATCCTGAGGGAAGGCGACCGTGCCATTACCGGTGCAGAGCTGGATGCAATGAATGACCGTCAGCTTGACAAAGAAGTCGAGCACATTTCCGTCTACGCGCGTGTCTCTCCGGAAAACAAAATTCGCATTGTCCGGGCATGGCAGCGGAAAGGGCAGGTTGTTTCCATGACCGGCGACGGTGTCAACGACGCACCTGCACTCAAAGCGGCGGATATTGGATGCGCAATGGGCATTACCGGTACGGATGTTGCCAAAGGCGCGGCAGATATGACCCTGACGGACGACAATTTCGCAACAATTGTCGATGCTGTGCGAGAAGGACGCGGGATTTATGCGAACATCCGCAAGGTGGTCGGTTTCCTGCTCGGAACAAACATCGGGGAAGTTTTCACGGTCTTTCTGGCCATGCTGCTGTGGCATAAAACGCCTCTTTTATCCATGCAGCTTTTGTGGATTAACCTTGTAACGGACAGTCTTCCGGCGATTGCGCTCGGCATGGAAGCGGTCGAGGCGGACATAATGGAAAAGAAACCGAAGCCGAAGAACGAGGGAATTTTCGCGCATGGTCTCGGCATCCGCGTAGTACTTCAGGGCGGTATGTTTGCGCTTCTGACGCTGATTGGCTTCCGGATCGGCGAAAACCTCACCGGCATGGTCGAAGGCGGTCAGACGCTGGCCTTCATGATTCTGTCTCTTTCCCAGATTGTTCAGGCGTTCAATATGCGCTCCGACCATTCGCTCTTCCGAATCGGCGTGTTCAGCAACCGCACCCTCAATCTGGCCGCTCTTGCTTCGGTTCTGATGGTTTCGCTTGTCCTGTTCACTCCGGTCGGCGTTGCGTTCGGACTGATTTTCCTGCCGTGGCAGCTTTATCTCATCGGACTTGGCCTGATTCTGGTGCCTCTCATTGTCATGGAGCTTTCCAAGGCTTTGGGACGGATTCGGCATCCGAAAACGATGTAACCAAAGGATCGCTTTTATTCCTTTGAATCTGTGGAAGCAAAATAGGTTCCCAGAAGCATGAGGGTCAGCGCGGCAAGAAACAGAGCAGAGGGAACCTCACGGAAAATCAGCAGGGAAAAGCCTGCTCCGATAAATGGTGCAGCCGCATAATACGTGCTGGTTCTTGCTGCTCCGAGGCCGCGCTGGGCATAGATGTAAAAGTAAATGCTCAGCCCGTATGCCACAAAACCGAGCAGAAGGGCACAAAGAAAATAAGAGAACTTCGGAAACGCTTCGCCGAGCGTCAGGGCAATCCCGAGAGAACCAAGACCCGATCCGATCCCCTTGATTACGACAATTTCCAGAGGATTTTTGGAGGACAGCATACGGGTGCAGTTGTTTTCCAGTCCCCAGCAGACACATGCGAGCAGCACAAACAGTGAGCCCCACGAGAACGAAAGGCTGCTTTCGCCTTCAAAAGAAAGAAGAAGGCTGGAGAAGGTCACCAGAACGATCGCAAGCCAGAGACGTTTGGAGATGGTTTCATGAAAAAGCAGAAGCGCAAGAAGGGAAGTTGCGACGATTTCAAAGTTGTTCAGCAGGGAAACATTGGCCGCGGTGCTCATCGACAGACCGAGCATGAGGAAAATGGGCGCGGCAATGTCGAGAACGACCATTCCGACGGTAAACGGCAGTTCCTGCCGTGTGAGAGGGAGCTCCTTTTCCTTCGTGCCAGCAAATCGTTTGAACAGTCCGAGCAGAAACAGTCCTGCTCCCGCGCCGAGATATAAAAACGCCGCCATCATCGTCGGTGCGACGTGTTCCAGCAGAAGCTTGGAAAAAGGCGAATTGATCGCGTACAGTGCCGCGGCGAGCAGGGCAAAGAAGATGGCTTTGTTTGGACGATGACCGGCGTTCATTCCGGGATTCCCCCTTATAAAAATACAGTTTTTTACGATTATTGCTACAGTATAGCACAAATGCATCAGAAATACAACAAAAAACCTTTCCTTCGGAGGAATTCAAATGAAAAAACGGATGTGGCTCCCCAACGCACTGACCATTTTCCGTATGGTGGGTTCTCTGCTGCTTTTGGGACTGCACGGAAACGTTTTCTGGATGATCTACATACTCTGTGGCCTTTCCGATATGCTGGACGGATTTTTTGCACGAAAGTTCTGTGCTGTCAGCCGGATGGGTTCTATCCTTGACAGTCTTGCAGATTTCCTTTTTGTCATCGCGTGCTGCGTCCGGTTTTTCCCTTGCCTGCCGCTGAATATGGAGATTAAGGTGTGGATTGCCGGAATTGCGGCAGTCAAATTGCTTACGGTCGTTCTGCTTTCCGTACGTTCCGGACGGCTAACTGTTCTGCATACT
>JBJFGC010000142.1:0-4059 GCA_051892315.1 Eubacteriales bacterium | reverse complement strand
CTGTCTATGGTTTGTTATGGTGTTTTATGTGAGAATATTATACCTCTCCCATGCCGGAAATACAATAGGCAGGATGAACAAATCGGAATAAATATGCAATTTAAATTTATAAAAATACACTATTTTCCTGGATACCTACATAAATATACACGTCTTCAAAATCCAAAGCAGAAACGCGTCACGTCAGAAATTGCCGAAAAGCCATAAAATTGACGCGTTTAATCGCGCTCTGGAAGGTTAGAATAAACAACGAACCATGAAAGAAAGGAGAAATTATATGAAATTCACAAAGCATATGGCTGCATTTTTGCTGGCGTCGCTTGTGCTGGCCTTCCCGTTGCTGACCTTCCTTCCGGAACGGACGGCAGCGGCATCGCCGGCTGGATTCTTGGATTGGTTCGGAAAAGGAGAGGAAACCGACGAAACCGATCCGATTTCCGAGGATGTTCCGCCGAAGCGCGGAAAGAACAGTCCGCGGCGTAAGACGGAGGAAAAGGACTGCGCCGCCTCTGCCGGGGTTATGAACTGGTACTGCAAGCACATGGAGGATGGCAAACGTCCGCCGATGCCGTCGGAGATGAACTTTATCGGGAAGCATGGAGGCTATTTTCTCGGAGAGGACGAGAAGGTTCTCTACCTGACTTTTGACGCGGGCTATGAAAACGGCAACATTGCCAGAATTCTGGATACGCTGAAGGAGGAGGAGGTTCCCGCAGCCTTTTTTGTCCTGGAAAATCTGGTCACGCGCGACACTGCGCTTGTCCAACGGATGATTGACGAGGGACATATTGTGTGCAACCACACGGCCCGTCACGCTGATATGAGCGCAAAAAGCGAATCCGAGTTCACAGACGAGCTTGCCGCAATGGAGCGGATTTATAAGGAAACGCTTGGCTGCGAAATTGCGAAATACTACCGTCCGCCGGAAGGGAAGTTTACGGAAGCGAACCTTGAATGGGCGAACTCTCTCGGCTACAAGACCATTTTCTGGAGTTATGCCTACGCCGACTGGGACAATGAGAATCAAATGAGCGCAGATAAGGCACTCACGAAGGTCCTTTCCGGCACACACAACGGCGAGGTTCTTCTCCTGCATCCAACCTCCGCTACCAATGCGGAGATTCTGCCGGCGCTGATTCGGGAGTGGAAGAAGCTGGGCTATCGCTTTGGTACGCTCGACGAGCTGACAGGCAACTGCGATCTGACGAAAACTCAGACGTAAAGCCGGGGTGATATGCGTTTTGAAGAAACGATTCCAAGCCGCGATGGTCCTGCTTTTGTTCTTGCCCCTGTACTGTTCTCTCGCCCTTCCCGCGTCGTCTGCGGACATTGTATACTCCTGGCGCAGCAACGGCAAGAAAATTGCCCTGACGTTTGACGATGGGCCGCACCCGGTCCACACGCCCGAAATTTTGGACATTTTAGAGGAATACGGCGTCAAAGCGACGTTTTTTACCATCGGTCAGAATGTGGAATGGTACAACGACGTCTTTCAGATGGAGTATGCTGCCGGTCACGAAATCGGCAACCACACGTATTCCCACCGGAACCTGAAAAAATTATCGTATCCGGCGGTCTGCCAGGAAATCGAGCGTGCCGAGAATGCTGTCTATGAAACGGTCGAATACCGCACCCGTCTGCTGCGTCCGCCGGAGGGGGCGTTCGGGAACGACCTGTGCAAAGCGGCGGCCGCGCTGGACTACACGGTGGTCTGCTGGTCCATCGATACGCGCGACTGGGCGCACACGCCGAGCGACAAAATTGCGGAAAACGTCCTCTCCTCTGTAAAAGGAGGAGACATTATCTTATTCCACGACTTTGTTTCCGGCGATTCTCCCACGCCGGATGCTCTGCGCATGATCATTCCCCCGCTGATGGAGGAAGGCTACCGCTTTGTCACAGTATCGGAGCTGCTGAACCTGAAGTGAGGGAAAATGCGAGGGAGAAGCTTTTTGATAAAATTCCTTCACGCTGTTAGAAAAAATTTTTGCCCTGTTCCGGAAATCAGACTGGGTGCAGACAATTTGCGCCGCACGCGTTCTGTTTCTGAAACAGGGCAGAATTTTTACGTTGATTTTATTCCTGCTCCGGAGCAGTATCCGGGATTTTCTCGTAGTAGGGGTCAATCATGTGCTTTTTGATGACGGGGTAGACGGCATAAACACCCATCAGGATGAGCAGGGCCGGAAGAATAACAAAGGGAAGGATGACCGCGATGGGGAAATAGGCGAACATCAGGACGTATTCAAAGAGACACAGGAGCACGGTGCCGAGCAAAACCATAAAATTCCGTTTGACGCCGAGGACCGTGAAGCCCAGCGCGTTTTTGAACATTTTGAAGAGCGACAGATCGAAGGTGACAATCATAAAATAGATATACGGCCGCATGAAAAAGTACAAAAGCGCCATGCATAAACTCATGAAGAACATGGTATTCAATACGAAATTAGCGCCGTAGTTGAGGTTGAAGAAGATGATATCGTAGACCAGGAGGAAGACAATTCCGAGGTCCAGGATACCGTAGGTCAGTGCCTGACGGAAATTCCGGCGGATGGAATCAAAGAAGTCCTGCATCATAAAGACCGGTTTGCCGTAGAACATATTGCGAAGAAGGTAGGTGACTCCCACGCGTACCGGTCCCCAGGTAACGAGCAGCAGCGCTGTCAGGGCAAACAGGACGTAGTCGGTCGTTGTAAAGACAGGAACTTCCATTTGCCGTTGGAAAATGGTCCAGAGCGCAGAGGAGGCGGGCGAAGGATTGAAAAGGAGCGCGCCGCGCAGAGGAGCATAGACGAGGTAATACGGGGTTGTGGTATGGATAGAGAAGTAGCCGCTCATGGCGAGCATGAAGAAGAAAATCGGGAAATTTCCGAAAACAAAGAGGAGATTGACGGAGAGAAGTTGGTTGATTTTTCGTCCGATGAGTTTGAAAAAATTCACCAGATTCGGATTCTCGGCGATCTGTTCTTCGTCCTTGTCTACGCCCTTGCCGTCCGCGTAGGCACGGGCAAAAAGATTGAACTTCTTTTTTTCGCGTTTTTTTTCTTCCTGCTCCCGTGCTTCGATTTCGTCGAGCGAGAGTTTTTCGCGGTTCTTCGGGTCGTTAGGATAGGGCATTTTAATTTACCTTTGCTTTTTTTGATTTTCGTTTTTTGGATCAGATCAGCAGGGTTGCCGCGCATCCTGCTGCGAACACACCGCCTGAGAGGATCAAAAACAGGCGCAGATATTCCTGCGCGACCTCGCTGCGGAGACGGTGGGCACCGTCGGAATGTACACGGCAGAGACAGAGGGAATAGAGGGACGAATAAGCGGCCAGCAGGATCATCAGCACCGAAGCCACAAAGTAGAGCGTCAGCGCGAGGGTCCAGAAGCGTCCGATGCTTGCGACCGATCCGCTGCTCATGAGCCGTCCGGCGCATCCGAGACAGAGTCCGCGCCACGCAAGAACGGCAATGGAAACGGCATCGGCAAAAACAGTGTGGGCTGCTGCGTACAGAAGGAGGAGACAGACTGCCGATGGAAGGGTGCTGCGTACAAGGGATAGGATGGTATGGAAAAATCCGCTTCGTTCGACCGGATTAACGGCCAGAAAGTAGCCGCCGGGTGTATACAGGGACAAGAGGGCAAACGAAATGCCGCACGAAAGAACAAGCAGGGCCAGTCCGGCGAGAAACCGCGCCGCAAGCCGTTCCGCAAGTGTTTCGCGCATCTGCAAAAGATAATTTCCAGTATCGTTCATGGCTTCCTCCGCTCCGGAAAAGATGATGTACCATCCTATGCAGAGGCCGTCTTCGCGATTCCTGATTTTCCATTTCAGTTTAGCACAGCGGGTGGGAGAATACAATACATGAAATGTAAATTATTATAAAAAAAGAGGGAGACGTGCTGCCGGAACTCTGCCCCTAAGCATCTCCTTTTCAAAAAATATCAAAAATTCTATTGAAAAACAGCCGGAAATCGTATATAATTATGAAGAAATTCTATGGAGCGGCTATATCTATCAAAATGACACACGACGATATTATACGAATTTTCCGTGATCCGCCGGTGCTGGAG
>JBJFGC010000141.1:0-4064 GCA_051892315.1 Eubacteriales bacterium | reverse complement strand
CTGTCGAGCGAATTTATCCCGGTATGGGACTCTCTCCCGAAGAATTAGCCCTCATCGAGCCGTTCTCGATCTCGCAGCACGCAGTTTCCAGAGCGGAAATAAAACCGACGGATCGTGTGCTGATCGTTGGGGCGGGACCGATCGGATTGTTCGCCCTGCTTGCGGCGAAACAGAAAGCCGGGAAGATTGCCGTTGCCGATCTTCTGCCGAACCGGCTCGAGCTTGCTCTGGCGTATGGAGCGGATGGAATGGTGAACACCAAAACCGAGGATCTCCATGCCTTCACCGAACAGTTTACGGATGGAAACGGGTTTGATGTTTGCATCGAAGCCTGCGGACATCCGGAAACCTTTTTGGCGTGCATCGACCAGGCAGCTTTTGCGGCGAATGTGATTCTGATCGGGAACGGAAAACGCGAAACTTCCTTTGTTCATTCCGTGATTCTCAAGAAGGAGCTGAATATTTTCGGCAGCCGGAACGCGTTGGAAAAGGATTTCCTGAACAACATCAGGCTCGTGGCCGATGGGAGCGTTGATGTAAACAAGATGGTCAGCGGGATTTATCCCATGGAGCGCGCCATTGAAGCCTTTGAAGCACTGGCGAACAACAAGGGCGACCTTGCGAAGCTGTTGATCAAGATCGGAGACTGATATGCGTGAAACAGTGATACAGTTCGGCGAAGGTGTTTTCCTCAGAGGGTTTGTCGATCCTTTTCTGGATACGCTCCATAAGCAGGGACTTTATGACGGAAAAGCCGTTGTCGTACAGCCCCGGCCGGGCGGAAAAGTGAAACTGCTGCAGGATCAGGGATGCGGATACAATCTGTTTCTGCGCGGCATCAAAGACGGCGAAGCGGTTTCGGAACACAGCTACATTCAATCCATCTCACGCTGCGTGAACCCGTATACTCAGTTTGATGAATTTATGGCTCTGGCGGAAAACCCGCATTTTCGCTTTGTCGTTTCCAACACGACGGAAGCGGGCATCGCCTTCGACGAAACCTGCCGTTTATCCGATACCCCATGCCTTTCCTTTCCGGGAAAAGTAACCCAGCTCCTCTATCGCCGTTTCCAGCTGGCGCTTGACGGATTCATTTTCCTCCCCTGTGAACTGATTGACAACAACGGAGACGCGCTCAAAGCGTGTGTCCTGCGGTATGCCGGGCTGTGGGGACTGGAACCCGCGTTTTCGGAATGGGTTGAGGAACGGAATCTTTTTGCCAATACTCTTGTGGACCGGATCGTGACAGGATATCCCGAAACGGAAAAGGAAACCCTTCTGCCAGGCATCGGATTTGACGACAAGTGTCTGAATACCGCGGAACGTTTCGGGCTGTGGGTCATCGAAGGGGATTTCGAGAGGGAACTCCCTCTGAAGCAAGGCGGTCTTCCCGTCATCTGGACGGACGATGTCGCACCGTATAAAAAACGCAAGGTGCGTGTTCTCAACGGTGCCCATACCTCCACGGTTTTTCCGTCCCTTCTCTGCGGTGTGGAAACGGTTGGCGAGACGATGCGGGACAAGCTGCTCCGCGCGTTTCTCGAAAAGAACCTGTCGTGCCATATTCTTCCCATGTTGGGCGAAAGCCGTGAAAACCTCGATTTCGCTGAAGCGGTCTTGGAGCGCTTTTCCAATCCCTATATCCATCACAGGTGGCAGGCGATTTCCCTGAATTCGGTTCGTAAATTCACGGTGCGTGTGCTTCCAACCATGATCGACTGCCGGGAACAGAGAGGGGAGTGGCCGAAAAGTCTGGTATTCTCTCTGGCCTGTCTGCTGAAATCCTATAAAGAGCAGCCGATATCGGACGATCCTGTTTCTGTCGCGTACATCCGGGAACATGGGATCGAAGATATTCTTGCCAACAAAGGATTGTGGGAGATGGATCTGTTCGAATGCACGGAGATGGTGAACGAATGTCTGGAACGGATCCAGCGTGATACGATACGTGAGGCTGTGAAATGGGCTATTTTGTAATTCATCCTGAGGACACGGTCAAAGTCTGTCTGGAAGACGGGCAGAAATACGCACGGCGGAAGATCGAAGCGGGAGAGCCTGTCATCAAATACGGCTATCCCATCGGCGAGGCGTCAGCTCCGATCCGGGAAGGTGAGCTTGTTCATTCTCATAATCTGAAGACGCTTCTTTCGGGGGTACAGGAATACACGTATGCCCCGAAATGGAAACAAAAAAGGAGGATGTCGGACGAAACGCTCCTTGCGTATGTCCGGAAGAATGGCCAGATCGGGATACGCAACGATGTGTGGATTCTCAATACCGTAGGCTGTGTGAACAAGGTTGCCGAACAGCTCAGCCGTGAAACCGGTGCGTTCCATTTTCCTCATCCATACGGATGCAGTCAGCTTGGCGACGATTCCAGGAGAACCCAACAGATTCTGTGCGGTCTGATTCGGCATCCGAATGCAGGGGGCGTGTTGGTTCTCGGTCTGGGCTGCGAGAACAATCATATAGGGGAACTGAAGAAATTTCTTGGAAATTACGATTCCGAACGGATCCGTTTTCTGAACTGTCAGGACTGTGTGGATGAGATTGCGGAAGGGAAGCGTCTGATTGAAGAACTGAAGGAAATAGGCTCAGGGGACAGACGGGTGGAAGTCCCCTTCCGGAAGCTGGTCATCGGTTTGAAATGCGGCGGCAGCGATGGATTTTCGGGAATTACGGCGAATCCTCTGGTCGGCAGAATCTGTGATCGTCATACCGATGCGGGAGGTACCGCAGTGCTGACCGAAGTTCCCGAAATGTTCGGCGCAGAACAGATTCTCATGGAACGCTGTGAAAATCCGGAGGTATTTGAAAAAACTGTGCGGCTGATCAACGACTACAAGAACTACTACATTTCCCACAATCAGCCGGTTAGTGAAAATCCTTCTCCCGGAAATAAAGCGGGCGGCATAACCACATTGGAAGAAAAATCGCTGGGGTGTGTACAGAAAGGCGGCAGCGCTGTCGTTACGGATGTCCTGGATTACGGCGATACGGCCACGAAACCAGGCCTGAACCTGCTGAATGGACCCGGAAACGATATGATTGCCATTACAAACCTGACCGCGGCGGGATGTCACCTGATTCTTTTTACAACCGGTCGTGGAACCCCACTCGGCGCTCCGGTTCCGACGTTAAAAATTGCCACCAATTCGGAATTGGCAAAGAAAAAGTCTCATTGGATCGATTTTGACGCTCAGAAGTTTCTGGAATACGACTGTACGGAGGAGCTGTGGCAGTACATGAAAGCGGTCGCAGAAGGAACAGAAAGCAAAAATGAGCGTTGCAATTTCAGAGAAATTGCAATCTTCAAGGATGGAGTGACCTTATAATGTACATGATTGATGCCCATGCGCACCTTTGGCTGCGCCAGCAGGGAAAGGTCAATCAGAAGGACGTTTTTCCTGTCGGCAATGGAAAAAGCAATTTTGGCGGAACAATCCGTCAGATGATGCCGCCGTATATGACCGACGACGCCAATACCGCGGAACGGCTTCTGGCGAATATGGATTACGCACGGGTTTCCGCTGCGGTCATTACACAGGAAGAGATCGACGGAAATCAGGATGAATATCTGCGGACGATACGCCAAAAGTGGCCGCAGCGCTTCCGGATTTGCAGTCTGTACGAAGAAAAGAAGGACGTTCGAACAGAAAACTTCGACGGGATCAAGCTTTGTGCCGGACGCTTGCCGACAGCGGATCTGACCAAGCACGCGGAGGTCTTTTCCCGCGCGAACCGGGAAGGAAAATTCATTTCCATCGATCTGGCCGACGGAGACCTGCAGACCGGTTCTCTCGAAGAACTGATCCGGCAGTTTCCGGATCTCAGGATCGCGATCGGCCACTTCGGGATGGTGACGCGTCCGAACTGGCTGGAGCAGATCCGTCTGGCAAGGTATCCGAATGTATACATCGAAAGCGGCGGGATTACGTGGCTGTTCAACGAAGAATTCTATCCCTATCACAGCGCGGTCCGTGCGATTCGTGAGGCGGCGGATATCTGCGGCTTTGACAAGCTCATGTGGGGCAGTGATTATCCCCGTACTATGGTGGAGATCA
>JBJFGC010000140.1:0-4069 GCA_051892315.1 Eubacteriales bacterium | reverse complement strand
CCCCAAAAAGAAACGTGAGTTGGACGGGGAGGAACTTTTTAAAAAAAGTTCCTCCCCGAACCCCACCTCAAAAACTTTCAAACGAAGGAAAGCACAAGATATGTGCAAATCCGCAAAAAAATTTACACAAACTTTGGCGATTGATCCAGATGAAAGCTTTTTGAAATGGGGTGTCGAGAACTCCGTCGAACTCACGTAAAGTCTTTTTAAAAAGAGGTGTGCAGCCGAAATTCGCTGCGCGAACCCGGAAAACTCCACTTCATCCAATCCAACGAGGTATACCACCATGCTTGAAACCATCCTTCATACCTGCGACCTGTGCGTGGTCGGCGGCGGACTTGCCGGAATGTGCGCGGCCATTGCCGCAGCCCGCGGCGGATCCACGGTCGTTCTCATGCAGGACCGTCCCGTGTTCGGCGGCAACGCATCGTCCGAAATCCGGATGTGGGTCTGCGGCTCCGACGGCTCCATGAACCGCGAAACCGGTCTCATTGAGGAAATCCAGCTTGAGAACCTCTTCCGCAATCCCGACAAGCTCTACCCCATTTGGGACGGCATTCTCTACGGCAAAGTCCGCGCCGAAAAAAACATCACCTATCTGCTCAACTGCTCCTGCTGCGATGCTGTGACCGAAAACGGCGTCATAAAGAGCGTCACCGGCTGGCAGACCACCACGCAGAAGTGGCATAAGGTGGAAGCAAACTACTTCGCCGACTGCTCCGGCGACAGCATTCTTGCCCCGCTCACCGGCGCGGAATACCGCGTCGGACGCGAAGCCTGTGACGAGTTCGGCGAGAAGACCTCCCAGACCGCGTCCGACCGGCAGACGATGGGCATGAGCTGCCTCATCCAGTGCCGGAAAAGCGGCCGCAAGTCCACATTCACTCTCCCGTCCTGGGCCAAACGTCTGACGCCGGAGGAAATCAGACTCCGCCGGCCGAACATGGGCTCGGTTTACGAAAATTTCTGGTATCTCGAGCTGGGCGGAAACCGCGACTCCATCGCCGATACCGAAGACCTCCGCGACGAACTCGTTTCCCTCGCCTACGGAATGTTCGACTACATCAAAAACAGCGGGAACGTCGCCGACGCGGATCACTGGCAGCTCGATTTTCTCGGCTTCCTTCCGGGCAAGCGCGAATCCCGCCGCATGGTCGGCGATTACATCATGACCCAGGGCGATGTTCTCGCCGGCGGTCACTTTGACGACATCGTTGCGTTCGGCGGATGGCCGCTCGACGACCACCACCCCGACGGCTTCTACCACCTCGGGAATCCGAACGTCTGGGGAAAAACGCCGGCTCCTTACGGCATCCCCTACCGCTGCCTGTATTCCAGAAACATCGCCAACCTGTTCTTCGCCGGACGGAACATTTCCCTCACCCACGCGGCCATGAGCAGCGCGCGCGTCATGGCGACCTGTGCGACCCTCGGCGAAGCGGTCGGGACGGCGGCCAATCTTGCCAGAGAATATGACCTGACGCCGCGTGGGGTGTATGAAGAAAAAATCGGCTTGCTGAAGCAGCGGCTCATGGAAAACGGCTGCTTCCTGCCGTACAACCAACGGGAAATTCCGTCGTTCCTTACCGAAGCGGACCTCACGCCCGGTCTTGACAACCTCCGAAACGGTATCGATCGCACCAACCACACCTATGGTCCAGACGATCAGGGCGCGTCCTTCCCGCTCGGTCAGGAAATCGGCTACACGTTCCGGGAGCCGCAGAAAATTGAGAAGATCCACCTCGCGTTCGACTCTGACCTCGACCGGAAGACCCTGCCCGGCGACGAGTGTGAGCGCCGTCACTCCATGCGCGCCAACGTCGTACCGGATTCGCCGACGATGACCATGCCGAAGACTTTGGTGAAAAGCTATACCGTCGCCGGCGTCACCGCAGACGGACGGACCGTTACGCTGGCCGAGGACACATGCAACCTCCGCCAGTGTGTGAACGTTGCTGTCGGCACGGAGGCTGCGGAGCTTGTCCGTCTGACGCTCACCGTTCATGCCCTGTGGGACGACGCAGCGGAAAACGTCCATCTGTACTCCTTTGACGCGCGCTGACCATCCTATGAAGCAAAATCCAAAATTCCGTGAATACAACCGTATTCTCCTTGAAAAAATGAGCGTTTTTCTGAACTGTGAGCCGGATTTCGTGCAGCAAAGCATCGTCGACGAGCTTTGCACGGAATGCGGTCTCACGGCGGAAGAAGCGTTTGCCTACATTCTCGCGGCCGCCGTCCGGCTGGATACGGAGCATAACCCGCGCGACCGCGAGCTGTTCGAGCGTTATTTTCCGGATATGCTCCACCTGCTCGACTGGGAGGAATTCGCGTCCGATCCCTACCTGCAAACCGTTGCCTTTCCTGAACCGGAATGTGCAGCGGGAACGTGGCGCCTGACCCATGCGTCCTACCGTCCCTACGAAGCTTTCGCGTGCGGCGACCTGCGCGCATTCGACGACGGACGGGTCGTTCCGCAGATTGGCTTTTTTGAACGGGAATTCCGCTATCCCGCAGTCCTGGAAAACGGGCGCGAATGGATGCTCGTGACGCCCAACGAAATCCGCACCATGGCGGAGCCGATCCGTCAGGCGCACGGAAAGGTACTGACGTTCGGGCTGGGACTGGGGTACTTCGCTTTTCATGCGGCGCGGAAAGCGGAGGTTGCCTCCGTCACCATCGTAGAGCGCGATCCAAACGTTATTCAGCTGTTTGAAACGTACCTCCGGCCGCAGTTCCCGTGCGCGGACAAAATCACCGTCCGACACGACGACGCGTTCGCCTTTGCGGAGCAGAAAATGTCGGCGGGCGGGTACGATTTTGTCTTCGCCGACATCTGGCACGATCCGTCCGACGGCGTTCCGGCCTACCGGAGACTGAAGCAATACGAAGGTCTGCTGCCGGAAGCGGAATTTCTGTACTGGATTGAGCCGACGCTGAAATTCTATCTATAGCTTAATAGAATTCGCGGGGAACCTTTTTTGAAAAAGGTTCCCCGCTCCCCTTTTCCAAAACTTCAAAGAGGATCAAAGAACAGAGTTTGTGCCAATTTGGGGTTGGATTTTATCCTGTTCCTATTCTTTTTCTTCTTCCGCCATTTTTCGCAGCGTGTCGCCGGTCAGGCGATAAACCGTCCACTCGTCCATCGGGACAGCGTCCAGGGAAAGATAGAAGTCAATGCTCGGCCGGTTCCAGTCGAGACAGGACCATTCGAGACGCCCGCAGCCGCGTTCGACGGCGATCCGGGCCAGCTGCTTCAGAAGGCCCTTGCCGTATCCCATGCCGCGGTATTCCGGCAGAACAAACAGGTCCTCGAGATAAATGCCGGCGCGTCCAAGAAAAGTGGAAAAGTTGTGGAAAAACAGCGCGAAGCCAACCTCGCGCCCGTCGGCGAGGGCAAAAAGAACCTCTGCTTTTCCCTTTTCAAAAATCCACTCGCGGAGAAGCTCCTCCGTCGCAACAACATCGTTCTCCATGTGCTCGTAGAGCGCAAGCTGGCGGATAAAATACAAAATGGTGCCGACGTCCTGTTCGCCGGCAAAACGAAATTCAAAGGTACGATTCATAATAATTCCTGCTTATCCCATTTCCATTGAAGGAGGGGAAAACAAAAATGCAGACTTTCCATAAAATCTGCATCGCTTCCGCCTCTCCTCATAAAAAGTTTTTGAGGCAAAGGGGAGAGATCCTTTTGTGAAAAAGCATCTCTCCCCGTTTTTTGCTTTTTTCAATTGTCAGATTGCCCCGATCGCACGGAATTTTTCGTAGCGGGAGGCAAGAAGACGGGGGATCGAGAGCTTGCCAAGAGAGGAAAGCTCGGATTTGATGGATTTTTTGAGGATGCGGGCGATTTCCTCCGGGGTTTTGTAGCTTTCGGGAATGATGGCGTCCGCCACCTTCATGCGAAAGAGGTCATGCGCGGTCAGACGAAGGGCTTCCGCCGCTTCCGCTGCCTTGCTCGAATCCTTGTAGAGAATGCTTGCGCAGCCTTCGGGAGAAATGACGGAATACACCGCGTTCTCAAACATGAGAATCCGGTCCGCCACACTGAGGGCCAGCGCGCCGCCGC
>JBJFGC010000139.1:0-4092 GCA_051892315.1 Eubacteriales bacterium | reverse complement strand
CGTTCGGTTCGCATCCGAGAGGTCGAGAGTTCGAGTCTCTTCAGGTCCACCAAAACGAAGAAATCCGAACTTGATTCCGATAGGATCCGGGTTCGGACTTTTCGTTTTTATCAAAGACATTACATACTGATACCGAAGCCTGGAGGATTCAACCCATCCTCCAGGCTTTTTTAGCCAATTTTTTATATAGCTGCTTTCTCGGATTCTTCGATTTCTGAAATGAGATCAACACATTTCGCCGGCTTTGTGTATTCATATACGATGACCTGTTCCGACCGCAGGGCTTCGCCGCTCGCCTATACCCGTTTCGGTTGAATGACGATGCAGCGCGTCTCGAACGGCTCTAATGTGATATTCAGCGTGAGATCGCCGTCGATGGTTTGTTTTAGGATCGTCGGAAGGCTTTGCGCTTTCAGATATTCTGTATCGGCTTCCGTCAGAGGTTCTACGGCACCCATTTTCAGGAAAGCGTCGAACGCGGAGCCGTTTTCGCGATTTACGAAGGAATGCGTTGCCACATAAGAGCCCTTCATATTCGGAAATTCCAAAGTGACCGCTTTGCTTTTTTGGTCCGGGAAGACGGAATAGCGAGAGGTATAGGTGCAGTTGATCCCGACTTCATTGGCGTAGGCGTTGGAGAAATGATGATAATTGTAAAGCAGAATGACAAGGCTGCTTCCTTTTTTCGTGACGAAATAACCGTCGCCCTTTTCGATCAGCTCGTCGCCGAGCATGGACATCAGGTGGAAGGCGTGGAAGGCGGGCTTTTTGATGCCGTTCATGGTGAACATCCCCAGTCCGCCATGGAACAGTTTGTCATTCAGCAGGCTCTCCTTGTGCAGGTCAGTCAGCAGCCAGTAGCCGACTGCCGCAAACGAATCGTAGGTTTCCAGAAGGTTTTTCACGATGTACGCGGACTTAAAGCAGGTGTCCGAGAGCAGATCGCGGTGGGAGGTGGTGGAATTCCATTCGGTCAGGTAGATGGGGATCTCACCGAAGCCGCGCTGCTCCAGCTCCCGGTGGATGCTTATGCAGTACTGTATAAAGGACGTGACCGAGGCGGAAAGCTGTGTGGAGATCTTGATGCCGTCGCTGTCCAAGAAAAGCTTTGAGCAGTCGGTGTCATAGTAATGCACATCCAAAAAATCGGGCAGGCACTTATTGCTCTGCGCCCATGACAGGAAGCGGAACAGGCTGTCATCCCGTTTTCCGTAGGCGGAGAAGTGGGAGGGACCGCCGACGCGGAGCCTTGGGTCGATCTCCTTGATCGTCGCGCGGGTATTGGCAAACAGCTCGTAATACTCCTGCTCCCTTGCAAAGCCGAACAGCTTCACGGAGGTAAACGGCTCGTTCCATACTGCGAAGGGCCATGAAAGAACCTCGTCCATACCGTAGCGTTCGATCAGGTGGAGCACAAGCGTTCTGATAAGTTGATTCCATTTTTGATAGTCATTCGGCGGAGAGGTAATGACATCGGTGAAGAAGGTGGTCTTGTCCGGGAATTTCGCGAGGGCCTTCGGCATAAACGAAAGCTGCACATAGGGCTTTAGTCCGATGGATTTCAGGAAATCGAAAACTCGGTCGATCAGCAGGAAATTGAAATGGATCGAATCGCCGTACTCGCTGTAGAGCATCATGCTGTCGTCGAGAATGGAGTGCATTTTCACATAGCGGAAGCCGATGGTCTTTTGCGCCTCCCGCAGCATATTCTGCACCGGCTCCCAAAGCAGTTCCTCCGCACGGCTGACGCCGATCATCGCCCGCTCGTTATGCTGCAACGGCACTGTGGGGCGGTCGGTGCGGACGGTAAGCCGTTCGGTCGTCATTTCCGCGATGGGTTCTTCCTGCGCGGTGGGCGGCTGCTCGGCATATTTTTTGATAAAGTCCGAGATCGAGCTGTAGAGGATCGACGAGTCGCTGCTGTAGTAGCCGATGGACTTTTCGTTGCGGACGTCTGCCTCCATTTTTGTGGTGGCTTTATGCGTCTTACGCCAATGGCTCGGAAGATCGTTGTATTTGGCACGGAAGGCATCAATAAAGGAATGCGTATTGGGAAAACCGCATTTTGCGCAGATCTCTTCAATGGAGAGACCGGTCGCGGTCAGATATCGGGCAGCCCGGTGAATACGGATGGTTTTGATATACTCGCTCAGCGTTACGCCCATAAACTGCTTGAATGTTTTGGAAAGATGCGCCGGTGTCAGGGCGACAATCTCCGCGAGCTTGTCCAGCGGGAGCGGCTCCTGAAAATGCGTGTTGATGTAGTCCAGCAGGTTCTGCAAACGCTCTAATTGTCCGTCGGAGTAGCGTTCCTTTTTCGTGTTTTCACAATAATAATGGGAAAACAGCGTGTAGACCAGCTGATAGCAGATGGACACATTCAGAAGATTGATGTGGGTTCTGCCCTCGATGTTGATTTTCAAGAGTTGGGCGACGCAATGCTTGATCTCATGTAAGCCGTCCGGATGTGCCTTGCTGTGCGCATCCTGCAGATTCAAAAAATACCCGTTTTGTAAAAGCTGCCGGGGGATTGCTGTCAAATAATCCAGTTTGATCTGCACGGCGATCATGGTGGCGTTTTCCGAACGGAGAGAATGCGGGATATTCGCGCCGATCAGAAACAGGTCGTTCTCTGCAAGCTGATACATCTCGCCGCCCAGCAGGATATCGACATTCCCGCGTGCCAGATAGAGAAGCTCGATGGACTGGTGCCAATGGGTGCCGACATCACCGATCTTATGAATAAAGACCTTGATGGGAGAATTTCCGGGGAATTCTATGACTTCATGACGCTGTTCCATAATATCTCCTATAAATTGCGATTGATTTCAATAAAAATTATACACCTTCCACAACAAAAATCAACAGTAGGGAGAAAAATAACAAAAATTGAGATCAAAAATCGCAAAAAATAACACGAAACAACAAAAGGAAATATCTTTTTTGGTCGAACAATCAATGTTATAATGAATCCACCGAAACAAACAAGGGGTGACGCTATGGGAGAGATCATTGTAGAGACCAAAAAAATAACCAAGCATTTCGGTGAAGTGGTAGCGGTAAACGGCGTTGATCTACAGGTTGAATTGGGAAGGGTTCACGGACTCATCGGTGAGAATGGTTCTGGAAAATCTACCATTTCTTCCATGATCTGCGGCATTCACTCCATCACTTCCGGCGAGGTTTGGTTGAAAGGCAAGCCGTACAAGCCTTCCGACCCGGGAGATGCCCGACTGCATGGCATCGGTATGATCGTGCAAGAGGTCGGCACCATCGACTATCTTTCCGTTGCGGAAAACATCTTCCTTGGCGAGGAAAGCCGCTTCGGAAAAGCGGGCTTTGTCAGCCGCGCCGCCATGGAGGCAGAGGCACGCAAGGCGCTTGCCGCTGTGGGGCTGGACATTGATGTGAGCCTGCCCGCAATTTCCTACAATTTTGAAACCCGAAAGATGGTGGAGATCGCCAAAACGCTGTATTACGAGCCCCAGCTTCTCATCATTGACGAAACCACCACCGCGCTTTCACAGGACGGCAGAGAGAAAATCCACGAGATCATGCGCGACTTCGCCGCCAATAACAAAGCCGTCCTCTTCATCTCCCACGACCTTCCCGAGCTGATGGAGACTTGCGACCTTCTGACGGTTCTGCGTGACGGCAAGCTGATCGCCAACATTGAAAAGAAGGACTTCAACGAGGATCACATCAAGCAGACCATGGTTGGCCGCAAGATTGAGGGCAACTACTACCGCGCGGATTTTGACCCCTCCTGTGAAGAGCAGGTCGCCCTCAGCGTAGAAGCCGTCACTACAGACAGCCTGAAGAACATCGACCTGACCGTCCACTGCGGCGAGATTGTCGGCATCGGCGGTCTGTCCGGCAGCGGGATGCACGAGCTTGGCAAGCTCCTGTTCGGCATGGAAAAAATCCGTCAGGGAAGGGTGGTTGCCTACGCACCCGAGCAGATGAGCGCAAAAATGAAGCGCACAGTCAACCGCCAGAGACTTCACGCTACGGTTCGGATGCTCCAAAACTCGGCAAGAAAGCTCTTGAAAAAGCCGCTGCGTCCCGTGGCGCTGGAGGAAGAACGTCCCA
>JBJFGC010000138.1:0-4094 GCA_051892315.1 Eubacteriales bacterium | reverse complement strand
AGGTCAACGCCTGCGCATTTGAAGATTGTCCGGCGATTAAGGAAATCGTTGTACCGGAGGGGTGCGAAGTGATTGGCAGCTGGGCTTTCGCGTCGTGCGAACGCCTGGAAAACGTGGTTCTTCCGGAAACCATCCGTGAAATCAAAAGCCTCGCGTTCCACAGCGTCTGCGAAGACGGCCGCGCGCTGAAAACGCTGACGCTTCCGGCAAGTTTGGAAAGCATATCATGGCTGACGTTTTCGGTGTTTCATGCCGAAAACAAGGAATCCGATGGAAAACTGGAGGAAAACAACCGCATGACCGTCTTTTTCCTCGGCGAGGCTCCGACGGTAATTTACAAACAGAACGACGATGTTGACCAGATCCATATAACCGCCGTCTGTCCGGATGAATACCTTGCTGCCTACCAGACTGAAAATTTCGCCCTCCTTGGTGCAGAAGTTATCCCGCTGAGTGAGTATCTTCTGGGACAATAAAGGATGCGAAGGAAACTTTTGCAAACCATTGGGATTCGCAGCGCGAACTCCGTTTTTCCCGCACCCTTTCAAGAAACCCTCATCTAAAAATCCAACAGAAACAAAGCAGGGTACAGATCGAATGGTCTGTACCCTGCTTTTCCTGCATAATCAAGAAAAAGCTTCGGGGGCATGGAAGGGGCTTTTTTCCAAAAGCCTCTCCCGCGCGAAACTTTTGTTGTTCAAACCTCTACATCTCCTTCGTAGATGGCTTCGGCATTGCCGCGCATATAGACGGTGCCGTCGGGAGCATAACGGATGTAAAGGTCACCGCCGGGGAGCATGACGCGGACGGTTTCGCCGCGGCGGCAGAAGCCGTTTTCGGCGGCGGCGACGACGGCCGCGCACGCGCCGGTACCGCATGCGAAGGTTTCACCCGTTCCGCGCTCCCAGACGCGCATTTTCAGCGTGTTTTCGTCAATGACCCGCACGAATTCCGCATTGACACGGTTCGGGAACAGCGGACTTTCTTCAAACAGCGGACCGATTTCGGCCAGATTCAGCGTGCCCGTTTCCTCACAGAAGACAACACAGTGCGGGTTCCCCATGGAAACGCACGTGATGCGGTAGTTTTCCCCGCCGATTTCCGCGGTACGGTTGACGATTTTGTCTCCCGTCAGCGTAACCGGAATGGCCTCCGGCGCAAGCTCCGCACGTCCCATGGCAACCTCCGCCTGTACCACCTGGTTGTCCTTCGTCATCAGCCGGAGGGACTTTGTACCGCTTGCCGTTTCGATGGTCAGACTTTTCTTCTGAATTCCCTTCACATCGTGCAGGTATTTGCCCACGCACCGGATTGCGTTTCCGCACATCATTCCCTCGCTGCCGTCGGTGTTGAACATCTGCATCCGTGCGTCCGCTGTGTTGGACGGATGGATCAGTACCAGACCGTCGCTGCCGATGCCGTAATGCCGGTCGGAGAGAACCACCGACAGAAATTCCGGCGAGTCCACCGTCTGCTCCGCACAGTCCACATAAATGTAGTCGTTCCCGCAGGCTTCCATTTTATAGAAGTGAATTTTCTTTTTCCGTGTACGGCGGTGGTTGATGTCAATCAGTTCCGTCGATTTTTCACTGTAGCGGCTCATCAGACTGTCTGCGAGCGCGTTTGCTGTGTCAATCGACGTCATGCACGGAATGCCCAGCTTGCACGCGCGGCGGCGGATTTTAACGCTGTCCATGACGGAGGAGGCATAGTCCGGCGTCGAAACGCCGTTTTTGGCCGATGTTGACAGAATGTACTGGATTTTGCCGGAGGTGAGCAGATGCAGCGTGTTGTTTTCGCTGTCTTCGTGGATTTTCGCTACGACCGTGACCGACATTCCCGCCTTTTCCAGAACCTTCGCTGTACCGCTCGTCGCGTACAGCCGGAAGCCGAGTGTATCGAACTTTTTCGCAATGCCCGCGACCTCGTGCTTGTCGCTGTCCCGGACGGTCAGGAAGACGCCGCCCTTTTTGACCATTTTGTAGCCTGCCGCGACAAGACCCTTGTACAGCGCCTCGCGGAGGTTGCTGCCGATCCCCAATACCTCGCCGGTGGACTTCATTTCCGGACCGAGATGTGTGTCCACATGCGTCAGCTTCTCAAAGGAGAACACCGGAACCTTCACGGCTGTGTACGGCGAAGAGCGGTACAGCCCCGTCCCGTAGCCAAGGTCGGACAGCCGTTCCCCGAGCGCCACCCGCATGGCCAGCTCGACCATCGGAACGCCCGTGACCTTGCTCAGGTAGGGCACCGTCCGGGACGCACGCGGGTTGACCTCAATGATGTAAATCTCATCATGCGCGATGATATACTGAATGTTGACAATGCCTACCGCGTTCAGACCGGTACAGAGTTGCTTCGTCGTGTGGAGAATGCGGTGGACCATGTCGTCGTCCAGATGCGCCGCCGGATACATGGCAATGCTGTCGCCGGAATGGACGCCGGTCCGCTCGATGTGCTCCATAATACCGGGAAGAAGAACGTCACAGCCGTCGAAAATCGCGTCCACTTCAATTTCCATGCCTTCGATGTACTTGTCGATCAGCACCGGATTTTCGATGTTCTGCGCGAGGATGATGTTCATGTATTCGCAGACATCCTCGTCGTGGTACGCAATGGTCATGTTCTGACCGCCCAGAACGTAAGACGGGCGCAGCAGAACCGGATAGGTGAGATCCCGCGCCGCGTCGAGCGCTTCCTCTTTCGTCATGACCGTATGCCCCATCGGCCGGAGAATGTGGAGCTTCTCCAGCAGAGCGTCAAAGCGTTCGCGGTCCTCCGCCATGTCGATGCTGTCCGCACTGGTGCCGATGATCGGAACACCGAGCTTGGACAGCCGTTTGGTCAGCCGGATGGCCGTTTGTCCGCCGAACGCCACGACGACGCCCACCGGCTTTTCCACCGCGATGATATGCTCGACGTCCTCGGTGTACAGCGGCTCAAAATAGAGACGGTCGGCGACGTCAAAATCCGTGGAGACGGTTTCCGGATTGTTGTTGATGATGACGACCTCATAGCCCAGTTTTTTCAGCGCACGAACGCAGTGAACGGAGGCGTAGTCGAACTCAATTCCCTGGCCGATGCGGATGGGGCCGGAGCCGAAGACGATGACGGTTTCCCGCTCATCCCGATGGAGGAAGGGAAGAACTTCGTTCTCACCGCCTGCCTCCGCTGTGTTGTAGGAAGCGTAGAAGTAGGGTGTTACCGCCGCAAATTCGCCGCTGCACGTGTCGACCATTTTGTAGGTCGGCTCTGCGTAAGCGGGCAGGGAATGGCCGGAGAACTCGGACAGCGCGCGGTCGGTGAAGCCGAGACGTTTGCCCTCGTTGTAATCTTCTATGGATAACTCGTGTCCCCCGATTTTCTTTTCATAGGCCACGAGATTGGAGAGCTTGTACAAAAACCAACGGTCGATTTTGGTCATGTCGAACAGAGTGTCTTCCGAAATTCCACGGCAAAGCGCTTCGTAGACATAGAAAAGACGCAGGTCGGTCGGCTCCTCCAGCTTTTGCAGAAGCTCCTCATCCGTCAGAGACGGAATCCCTTTCATGTGAAGCGTATCCGTCGAGATTTCTGCACCGCGCACCGCTTTCAGAATGGCCGATTCAAAGCTGTCTGAAATTGCCATGACCTCGCCGGTTGCCTTCATCTGCGTACCGAGGGTACGCTTGGCGTAAACGAATTTGTCGAAGGCCCATTTCGGGAATTTCACCGCCACGTAGTCGATGGCCGGCTCAAAGGCCGCGTAGGTTGTCCCGGTGACGGCATTCTGGATTTCGTCGAGCGTATAGCCGATGGCAATTTTTGTCGCCACCTTCGCAATCGGATAACCGGTCGCCTTGGAGGCCAGCGCAGAGGAACGGGATACACGCGGGTTGACCTCGATGACGGCATATTCAAACGAATCGGGATTCAGCGCGAACTGACAGTTGCAGCCGCCCTCCACGCCAAGCTCCTCGATGATTTTCAGTGCGGCCGAGCGCAGCATCTGATATTCCTTGTCCGAAAGGGTTACGGTAGGAGCGATGACGATGCTGTCCCCTGTATGAACGCCGACCGGGTCAAAGTTTTCCATCGAACAGACGGTGATAACG
>JBJFGC010000137.1:0-4115 GCA_051892315.1 Eubacteriales bacterium | reverse complement strand
CCCTGTTCTTCTTTTGAAAGTTTTTGAGGTGGGGTTCGGGGAGGGGCTTTTTTCAAAAAGCCCTCCCCGTCGAACTCGCAATAACTATTGATTCGTTTTCCTCATATCTGTAAAAATGCACAATTATTTATTTGGATATTGTGCACAAAATCAATAGACATTTTATGAAATTTATGGTATACTACTAATATCGTACTTGAAATGGTAATATTTCAGTAAAAAAAGGCACCGAAATATGCAATAGATGCCAGAATTTTCTTTTATGGAGGAAAACTATGAAAAAACGAGTCCTTCCCCTGATTCTCGCACTGTTGATGCTCGCTCAGGTCTTCCTTTCCGGCTGTTCGGAAGGTACGGAAAACGCGGAGAGCACGTCCGCGTCCCCGTTGGCGCAGGACGAAACCGTCACGGAAACCGTCGAAGATGAAACGGAAATGACGCGTGCAAACACGCCGGATGATCTGCCGGAGCTGGACTACGACGGGCAGAACGTATTGATTCTCGCGCGGAACAAGGCATGGTTTACCGGCGAGATGTACGTGGAAGAACTGAACGGTGAGGTTGTCAACGACGCAGTTTATGACCGGGACATTTCCGTGGAGGAACGGCTGAATGTTGTTGTCGATTACCAACTTGAGGCCGACACCAACTCGCTGATCAACAACAACGTGACGGCGGGGACCGACGAATACTCGCTCCACGTCGGCAGCGCGGTGGACACGGTTCAGTACGGTATCAACGGCAACTACTACAATCTGCTTGGGGACTATCCGGAGTATCTGAATCTGGAGCAGCCGTGGTGGAGCCAATACTACACCGAACAGGGAGAAGTCAACGGCTGTTCGTTCTTTGCGACGGGGGACCTCTGCTTCTCGCTCATCAAGCTGTCGTTTGTGACATACGCGAACATGCAGCTTGTGGACGATTACGGTCTGGAAAATCCGTACGATCTGGTGCGCAGCGGCGAATGGACATTTGACAAGCAAATGGAAATGGCCTCACAGGCGTATGTGGACACGAACGGAAATGGGGTTCGGGACCCGAACGACGCATACGGTATGTCGATGGGCGGAGAAATCGGTCTGGACGTATACTGGAGCGCGTTTGACCTGACCATTTGCCAGAAGGACGAAAACGGAATTCCCTCGTTCCAGGTAGACGAAGACAAGATGTCTTCCGTAATCGAAAAGCTGTACTCGTACTACATTGACTGTGAATTTGTCTTCACGCCGGTGAACAACGGGGACGCAGAGCAGGATGTGATTGCGCAGATGCTGGCGGACGACCGTATGCTGTTCTCCCCGCTGCGCATCATGCACACAGAACAGATCCGTGAAATGGAAAGCGATTATGCTCTGATTCCGCTGCCGAAATGGGACGAAGCGCAGCAGAATTACTACACGTTTGTCCATGACCAATATTCCATCGTAGGTATTCCGCTGTCCGTACAGGATCCGTCCATGGTCAGTGCGGTCATGGAAGCGATGGCGGCGGAGTCTTATCGTTACGTGACACCGGCGTACTACGACCTTGTTCTGAACGGCAAGTACATCCGCGACCCTGCTTCGACCGAGATGCTGGAGCTCGCGATTGCCGGCATCAAGATCGACTTTGGCTGGATTCACACCTACAGTCTCAGTTCCTGCTCGCAGAACCTGCTCCGTGCCATCCTCTACAGCCAAAAGAGCAATAACTTCTCCTCCCAGTACGCAAAGATGAAAAAAGTCTACAGCAAGCTGATGGAAAAGCTCATCGACAAAGTCGACAAGATCAAAGATGACCATTAAAAACCGCAAAGCCTCCCTTCCGGGAGGCTTTGTTTTTGGGTAGGGGAATGGGAAAAGGAGGCTTGGATGGGGATTATTTGATCCCGTAACGTTCCGTATATTTCAGGATGTTGTCGATCCAGTGGGAATGGATGAAATTTTTGCGGACATCAGAAGGGTCAACATAGGCGCCGTTCAGAATGCACTGGATGATGGCTTCGGCGATCATGGCTTCGCGGGTGTAGGAATCCGACAAATATTGTTCAAATTCAATGTTCATTTTTCGGTCCACGCCCTCGATGGCGCCGAGATAAAAGTAACTGTCGCGGCCGAGCAGCTCGCCGATACGCTCAAAGCACGCGATTCCCTCTGCGGCTTCGGCCACGGTGACTTTCCGCTTGTACGCAATCTGACGTTCACAGCCGCAGAGCAGGTTGTCGACCGACGTTTCCAGGACGTTGGCGAGGTCGGGCAGCAGGGCGGTATCGGGAAGCGTTTCGCCGCGTTCCCATTTGGAGACGGCCTGCGGGGAGACACACAGCCGTTCTCCCAGCTCGTTTTGGGTGATTCCCTTGCTTTTACGCAGGGCGAAAATCTGTTCCCCCACGTGTTTTGGGTTGACTGCCATAGGAATTTCCTCCGTTTTTGTGATTTGCTTGATCGGAACCGGTTCTGTTCTTATTGTACCGGAAAATGGGCGGTTTGGCAAGAACCGCGCAGGTGATCTTGCAGGCGGAAAACTCAAATGCAGGGTGAAACGCGGGCTTATTGATACGACATACACACGTATTCGCTCATCCACTGGAGGACTTCATTCTCAAACGGCAGCGTGTCGGTCTCCGGTGCGGGCAATTCACCGTAGATTTTTACACTGTCCGTACGGCGAAAGCCGAAGCCGGCAGCCGTATCCTTCCATTCGTCGACGGTATAAAAATCCTCCTCGGAAATCCAGCACGGCTGTTCCTCAAACACGGGCTGCATCAGCTTCATCCACCGGCGAACATTCGGGTTCTCTTTGTCCGACAGGAGCGCGCGGGTATAGAGAGCGATGCCGTCCTTTTTCAGAATCCGATAAGCTTCGCGGTACCCGTCTCTCATCTTTTTCTGCATACTTTCAAACCCCGCGCACGACACCACGCAATCCACAGAACCGTCCTTCAGGGGAAGGTTCGCGCAGTCGCAGGCGAGGTAAGCCATCTCAACGTACGGGTTATTGACGTTTTCCATGATATACCGCCGGTCGTATGCCAGGATCCGGTACGACAGATCGCACAGGATAACCGTACAGTTCCAGTCGATTCTGTGCAGATAGGTCCGGAGGCCGCCGGCCGTTCCGGAAGCCACGTCGAGAATCACCCGCGGGCGGCGTTTTTGCAGTTCCTTCCACACGACGTCGTACCACCGGACCTCCCCGCGGGAATAGACCGGGTTGCCGGAGGATTCAACCTCACGCAGGTAGGCATCGTAATTCCGCAAATACAGCGACCACAGCTCTCCCTTGATTTCACGCGAACCAAAGTAAACGACACCATGGTCCACATCAAAGTTCCGGCCGCACGCGCAGGACAGACGCTTTCCATCCGCAGCCGCAGTAAGCGGGGCGCCGCACGATGGACACCGCAGGAAAGCGAGCATGCGCCGCAGGCCGCGTTCCATACTTCCGGTAAAATCGTTCAAAACGTCCGCGGCAATGGGAGAGAGGCTGTCCAGCGAATGCAGACCTTCCAGGGGAACGGACGAGGTACGAAGGTACTCGCCGTCCCCGATCTCCGCTGTGACCGCGGCGGTGAGACGCAAACGTCCGCTGGCGTATTCCACGGCAATTTTTGAAAGCTCCTCCTCCGTACAATAGGGAGTCAGCGCGGAGAGAACCTTTCGCTTCTCTTTGTCACGCAGAATCTTGCACACACTTTCCGGAAGAAGTCCGGTTTTCCGTTCACCGGAAAACGCAGCGGGGCAATCGGAAAGCAGACGGTCCATCGATACATCGAACAAATACGACAGCTCCGCCAGAGTTTCGATATCCGGCAGCGCCGTGCCGCACTCCCATTTTGAGACGGCCTGCGACGTGATGCCGAGCCGTTCTGCCAAAGCTGCCTGTGACAGGCCATGCTTTTTCCGCAAAACGCTGATTTGCCGTCCGAACAATGTTTTATCGATCATAAAAAGTCCTCCATTTGCTCTGGGATACTGCTTTTAACGTGAGTTCTCCGGGGAGGACTTTTTGAAAAAAGCCCCTCCCCGGACCCCACCTCAAAAACTTTCAAAAAAGGAATAAGGGAGAGCGGAGTTCGCGCAGCGAATCTCGGAGTTCGCGCAGCGAATCTCGGAGTTCGCGCAGCGAATCTC
>JBJFGC010000136.1:0-4136 GCA_051892315.1 Eubacteriales bacterium | reverse complement strand
GAGCTCAACGCTGCCCGCGATCTTTGCGAAGCCGGCGCCGCCGCAGTCATGCCCCTCGCCTCCCCCATCGGTTCCAACAAGGGACTTTCCACCCGGGAATTTCTTCAGATTCTCATCGACGAAATCGACCTTCCCATTATCGTGGACGCCGGTATCGGAAAGCCCTCGCAGGCATGCGAGGCGATGGAAATGGGGGCTGCCGCCATTATGGCCAATACCGCGCTGGCAACCGCCGGTGATCTGCCGCTGATGGCAGCCGCGTTCCGTCAGGCGATTGAGGCCGGACGCAAGGCGTACCTCTCCGGTCTCGGACGGGTGCTGACCCGCGGCGCGTCCGCGTCTGACCCGCTGACCGGATTTCTGCGCGACTGAGGGGGCCATGGCATGGAAAACCAATTTTTTGTAGACTCGGAGTACCTCTCGCCGGCGGCGCTCGCCAAAAAGCATCGTCTGGAATCCGATCCCTCCAGCCGGAAGGATCCGATGGAATACCTCCCCGGCATGGAACAGATTACGTCCGATATCCGCACGCAGGTCATGACCCAGATGGAAGCCTACGATGAATCCAAATATACCGCGCGCGACGTCCGGACCGCACTGGAGCATGAAACCTGTTCAATCGAGGATTTCAAGGCTCTTCTCTCCCCGGCGGCAGAACCTTTCCTTGAAGAAATGGCTCAGAGGGCGCGTCAGGAGACCAGCCGCCATTTCGGCAATACCGTGTACCTGTTCACTCCTCTTTATATCGCCAATTACTGTGAAAACTACTGCGTTTACTGCGGCTTCAACTGCTACAACCACATCAACCGCATGAAGCTGAACATGGAGCAGATCGAGCATGAAATGAAAATTATCGCCGATTCCGGAATGGAAGAAATTCTCATTCTCACCGGAGAAAGCCGCGCCCAGAGCGACGTGACTTACATCGGCGAAGCGTGCAAGTTGGCGCGGAAGTATTTCCGCATGGTAGGACTGGAAATTTATCCGGTCAACACAGACGAATACCGCTACCTGCACGAATGCGGCGCGGATTACGTGACCGTTTTTCAGGAAACCTACGACATCAAAACCTACGAAACCCTCCATCTTCTCGGCCATAAACGCGTCTGGCCGTACCGCTTTGACGCACAGGAGCGTGCGCTGCGGGGGGGAATGCGCGGCGTCGCCTTCTCGGCGCTGCTGGGGCTTTCCGACTTCCGGAAGGACGCGCTGGCCAGCGCTCTGCATGTTTACTACCTCCAGCGGAAATATCCGCAGGCCGAAATGTCGCTGTCCTGCCCCAGACTCCGTCCCATCATCAACAACGATAAAATCCGCCCGATGGACGTCGGCGAAAAGCAGCTCTGTCAGATTCTCTGCGCCTACCGGATTTTCCTCCCCTTCGTCGGCATTACAGTGTCGTCCAGAGAAAGCGCGCAGTTCCGCAACGGCATCGTGAAAATCGCCGCGACCAAGGTTTCCGCCGGCGTCTCCACCGGCATCGGTGACCACGAAAGCAAATACACCGGAAAGGAGTCGGACGGTGCGGAGGGCGACGAGCAGTTTGAAATCAACGACAGCCGCAGTCTGGATACCATGTACCACGACATCGCGGGCGAGGGTCTTCAGCCCGTACTGAACGATTATCTTTATGTTTGAGCTTCTTTGTGTCACCAACCGTGCGCTGTGCCGTGAGGACTTTCTTTTCCGGCTGGAAAAGCTCGCCGCGGCGGCGCCGGACGGTATTCTTCTGCGGGAAAAGGATCTGTCCGAGGCGGAATACAAACTCCTTGCCGAACGCGCAGGGACAATCTGCGCCGGCCACGGCGTTCCCTGCATTCTGCACAGCTTTGTGAAAACCGCGCAGGAACTGAATGCGCGGGCAATTCATCTGCCGCTGCCGTTCCTGCGCACGCTGTCCGCGGAGGACAAGGCACGGTTTACGACCATCGGCGTTTCCTGTCATTCCGTGGAGGAGGCGGTCGAGGCCGAACGGCTCGGCGGCACGTATCTTACAGCCGGTCACATCTTTGCAACCGACTGCAAAAAAGGGCTGCCCGGACGCGGTCTGGAGTTTCTGCGGGAGGTCTGCCAAAGCGTTTCCGTTCCCGTATACGCCATCGGCGGAATCGCTCCGGACAACATTGCCGCCGTCCGGAAGGCAGGCGCGGCCGGTGCGTGCGTTATGAGTCAGACGATGGTATGCGACCATCCTGCGGATGTTCTTATCGCTCTGAGGAAGGAGGCCGAATGTGAACTTTAAAAAAGAAATGCTGCTGCTGTACGCCGTCACCGACCGTTCCTGGGTCGGACAGCGGACGTTGTACGAGCAGGTGGAGGAAGCCCTGTGCGGCGGCGTAACCCTCGTACAGCTGAGGGAAAAGGAACTGGCGGAGGACGCTTTCACGGAGGAAGCCGTCTCGCTTCGGAAGCTCTGCCATCGTTTCGGCGTCCCGCTGATTATCAACGACCGGGTTGATCTTGCCCAAAAAAGCGGGGCAGACGGCGTTCATGTCGGACTTGAGGACCAGCCGGTGGCGGACATCCGGAAACAGATGGGCCGGGACTTCATCATCGGCGCCACCGCGAAAACGGTGGAGCAGGCCCGTTTTGCGGAGGCTTCGGGTGCGGATTACCTCGGCGTCGGGGCACTTTTCCCCTCCCCCACCAAGAAAAACGCCATCCGCATCACGACATCGCAGCTTCACGACATCTGTTCCTCCGTCTCCATTCCGGCTGTCGCTATCGGCGGAATTTCCCTCGACAACCTTCCGGAAATTGCCGGAGGCGGCATGGCGGGAATTGCGGTGGTTTCGGCCATCTTTGCCGCCCATGACATTCCTGCGGCGGCACGTCAGCTCAAGGCGGAAACGCAGCGAATTCTTCATCTATAAAATACCCCCAGCGGCGGACCGGGGGCACCACTCTCCGCCGCTTTATAAAAATAATGCAAAAAGCAAAAAGGAGCGGAAATGAAAACAGCATTATCAATCGCCGGAAGCGATTCCAGCGGAGGCGCCGGGATTCAGGCAGATATCAAAACGATGACAATGAATGGTGTTTTCGCCATGAGCGCGATTACGGCGCTGACGGCCCAGAACACAACCGGCGTCCGGGAAATTTCCGAGGTTTCTCCGGAGTTTTTGGCCCAGCAGATCGACGCGGTTTTTGAGGACATTCGTCCCGACGCGGTGAAAATCGGGATGGTTTCCTCGGCAGCGCTCATCCATACCATCGCCGACCGGCTCCGTCACTTCGGTGCGGAAAAAATCGTCGTCGATCCGGTCATGGTAGCGACCAGCGGTGCGCGGCTGATCGACGAGGAAGCGATTGCGGCACTTCGGGAGGAGCTGCTTCCCATAGCAACGCTTATCACGCCCAACATTCCCGAAGCGGAGGTGTTGTCCGGAACGGTCATCCGAAGCGAAAGCGACATGGCCGATGCGGCGGCGGTTCTTCGGGAGAGTTATCCCTGCGCGGTTCTCTGCAAAGGTGGGCATCGGGTCAGCGACGCCAACGACCTTCTCTGTACAGAACAGGGGACGCGCTGGTTCCGCGGACGGCGGATTGACAATCCCAACACCCATGGAACGGGATGTACGCTGTCCAGCGCAATTGCAGCCAATCTGGCCAAAGGGTATGCTCTGGAAGAAGCGGTCTTTCGTGCCAAGGAATACCTGACCGGTGCACTGGAGGCCATGCTCGACCTCGGGCATGGAAGCGGTCCCTTGAATCATGCGTTTGACGGGGCCGTCCGCTTTATGGCTTTATGAATGAAACAAACGAAAAATATCATGCTTGAAAGGAAAACTGCATCAATGAGAAACTACAGCACACAGATGGAAGCCGCGAAGAAAGGCATTGTAACGCCGGAAATGGAGCTTGTCGCCAAAAAGGAATTCATGGAACCGGAGAAGCTCCGTGAGTTGGTTGCGTGCGGGCAGGTTGCCATTCCGTGCAACATCAACCATACTGCTCTTTCTGCAGAGGGCATCGGAACGGGTCTGCGGACAAAAATCAACGTGAATCTCGGCATTTCGGGAGACTGCAAGAACTACGACGTAGAGATGCAGAAGGTGGACATGGCGCTCAAGTTCGGTGCGGAAGCCATCATGGATTTGAGCAACTACGGAAAGACCAACACCTTCCGCCGGGAG
>JBJFGC010000135.1:0-4141 GCA_051892315.1 Eubacteriales bacterium | reverse complement strand
GAGTGTAAGGTGTCGGTGCGTCGGTAATGCCAAGGTTATTTTCGCCGCGGAACACGCCCCACTGCGCGTAGATCGTGGTGTCAATGGCGGCGTTTTCGGGTGCTTCCTCCAGCTCGATCTCGATCGTGCCGGATTCGGTAAGAGTAAAGTTGTTCTTCTGACCGATGTAGCCGTTCTTGGTAACCGTGTAGGAATAGGTGCAGCCGGACATCAGAGTGTAGATGCCGTCCTCCGGCCAAATGCGGTCGCCGAAGCTGTCCTGAAGATTTACTACGGCGTCGGCAGGCGTGACATCAAAGCGGATGGAGATCGGTGCCACCTTGTTGACGGTGATCGTGTAGACGCTCTCATAGCCGCCCTCGTTGACAACCTTCACCGAAATGCTATTTTCACCGTCAGTCAATGCAACAACATTGCTCTCACTGCCGTTATAGGTGACGGTGTAGCTCTCATCTCTCGGCGTTGCGTTGATCGTGACGCTGTCCGCCATGGTCGCGGTAGTATAGGCGAAGGTGGTTGCGCTGAAGCTCTCGTTGAAGCGGATACCCTCCAGAGAAAGCTCCGTCAGCGTGGGCTGGACGCGGACGACCTGCACCTCATAGGTCTGAAGATCGCCTTCCACGCCGACCTCCACGGTCACGCTGTTGACATGGGTACCGGCATCGAGGAAATAAGCCATCCACTGACCGGTGGTCTTGCCGCTGGTGATTGTAATGCTTCGATCCTGCCCGTTGGTGCCCGCCCATTTTGCGGTAATCGTCGAGCCTTCCGGCGCGTTTTCGGACAGGGTCGCCCATGCGTAAGCGCCAGAGCGGTTGTCGGGCACCAGCATGGTATAGGTCAGATTGTCCTCCGTAAATGCGGGAGACATCTCGAACAGCTGGGAGGTCGCGCCGGAAGAAGCGGCGAAGTGCAGATCAGACAGATAACCCTGCACCGATGGCTCCTCGGGTTCGGGCTCCGTTCCGGTTACCGTAATGCGAGCCACAGCGGGAGAATTGACCGCATCCTCCGTTGCTGCGTTGAGATCCATGCCGAGCAGATAGTACTCGCCTGCCGTTTCAGGTAAGGTAAGGGTGAAGACATTGCCGCTTTCCGGCTGGGTTAGCTCTGTTACCTTGTTCCAATCGGAATCGTACAGTGCGACAGACAGGTCGGCAAAGGCTTCCAGATCATTCTCGTCTGCATTCCAGCGCAGGAGCTTTGCAGTAAGGGTGCTGCCTGCTTCTCCGGTGTATGCGTCGGCATCGAAGCAGCAGAACTCGCCCTCATTGTAGAAATTCCAGTTGGAGAACAGACCAATGTCGATAGCGTCCCCATCGGACAGCAGAATGTAGTCTGCCGTGGAGCCCCAACCCGCGTACATCAGGGGATAGGCATGGTTGCGGTAGTATTTGAGGTTCAGATCGTGTCCCCAAAAATTGTTCATAAAGAAGCTGGTGGCACTGCCGTTAAAATCCGCTGCCTGCAGCGTCCCGCTGGAATAGGCTCCCGTGCCGTCGAAATAGCTGACGGCGGTATCCTCAGCATAGTCCAACACGCCGGAGGTACCCTTGCAGCAGTCTTTCTCGGGTAGACCCATGTAGTACCGTTCCAGAAGATAAATGTACAGGTGCAGCGCGGTGGGGCGTTCTACGATGACGTCGTCTACATAGCTGCCCTGTCCGTCTTCGGTGTGGTAACGGTAGTAGTCCTCCAAGCCGTAGAGCTTCAGATCAAAATAAGGTACCGTGACCTTCAAGCCCGCCATGACGGTGTCCGTGTCGTTGCTGCTTAAGATGGGCATACCGTCGTTGGAGATGGTAACATAGACGGTAACGGATGCGGCGGGCGTCTCGTCGTAGCCGTACTGCCGGTCGCTGCCCTCCGCCGCCTCGGTCACCGTAATCGTGACGGTGTGGCTGACAAAGTCGCCCTCGGAGCAGGTGGCGGTGATGGTGGGCTTATACTCGCCTGCGGTGCTGACGGTAAAGGCAAGCTTTCCGTCCGCGATTTTTGTGTGTTCACCGAAATCGCCGCCGGAGAGGGCATAGGTCAGGGTATGACCCTCACTGTCGGCAAAAACGGTGGACAAGTCCAGTTCATAGAGGCTGCCCGCTGCGACAGTCGCGGTTGCGGGAGCGGTCTCAAGAACCGTGAGATGGTTTGCCGCGCCTGTTGCGAAGGCAGACAGCGGCAGCATACTCAGAACCATGCACAGGATCAGAAGTATGCTCAGGATGCGTTTTTTCATGACTCGTTCCTCCTTTGATTTTTGAAAGTGAATTTCGGCTTTGCCAATGGAGATCTTCCGAGTCGTTTCCCGCGTAAAAAAGCTGCGGCGATTGGGGAGCATCCAATCGCCGCAGCCGTTTTTCCGCGCGCAAACAAGCCGGGTCCCATACTCGAAGGATCCGACGGAAGGTCAGCTTCAGCAGTTCTCCTGACTTGCGCCTCATTAACTTGCACACAGCCTTCTCAGGGAATTCCCCAATGACCGACTTTCGTCATGTGTGCAGCCTCCGCGCTTACAGTGGCGGTACCGTTCGGGATTTTCACCCGATTCTCTATTCTCCGCCCGACCCCGTAGGAATTCGGACGGCACTGAAACCAAATTCACTTTTCTTGCTTTTAATTATAACGGCAGGAACGGAAAAGTCAATACTCTTTCGAGTGAGAAATTTCGATTAGATTCGCGGTGGCTGCGTTGCTTTTTGCGGAGTACGGCGCAAGGAAATGCATGATGCGGCGCTACCGTGCATAGTATTGTTCCGCAGGGCGGTTGCCGACGTTGGACGGGATTTGTTGAGTGAAGCGCCTGCATCAGATTGCAGTGTCACATCCGTAGCACTCCTTCCTCGCGAACGGCTGCGCAGGCGTTGTAACAATCCTGTGCAGGAGCTGCCGCATGCATACAAACCTACAGTCGGAGATTGCCACGACCAGTGTGCGCACTGGTCTCGCAATGACAAAAAGGGCAGCCTATTATGTCATTGCGAGGGTGCAACGCGCCCGTGGCAATCCCGTGCAGGATCTACCGACTGCATACAAATTGGTTTGTCAGTACCGCCTGCCGCTTCGCGGACAGCACGCACCCGCAAGGGGTAATCCGCATCCGCAAGGCTTCTTCGTCGAAAACCTCTACGCTGCCGAGTCGCCGTGTCCTACAGCGTACTGTCTCCTGTATAAAAAAGCTCCTCCTGCTTTCGTAGAAAAAGTGAAGCTTTCATTATTACAGCATAGTAGAGTGGAACATCCCCGATCGACAGTATAAATCCGCGCGGAACGGTTGACTTTTTTGGGGGAAGTGTATAGAATAAATTCAAACGAATACTTAGCTCCGGTGCCGTCCGAATTCCTGCGGGGTCGGGCGGAGAATAGAGAATCGGGTGAAAATCCCGAACGGTACCGCCACTGTAAGCGCGGAGGCTGCACACATGACGAAAGTCGGTCATTGGGGAATTCCCTGAGAAGGCTGTGTGCAGGTCAATGAGGCGCAAGTCAGGAGAACTGCCGGAGCGGAAAGACAGTCAGACCTCTGCGCGTATGGAGGTCCGGCGGTATTTTGACGCGGAAAAACGGCTGCGGCAATCGAGCACAGGCTTGATTGCCGCAGCTTTTTTCTTGGGAATCTCTCGGAAAGGGGAACCGTCCGTGCATCGGTACAAGACAATCACAAAATGGCTCGCTGCGGCGCTGGTGCTTGCAATGCTTTTGAGCCTTATATGGATCGCAGGCGATCTTCATGTTTCGGACGATGCGGAACCGCTGCCCCACCGTATGCAGCAGCTTTCTGCGGAAGCGGGTCCCTCCCCTTCCGGGGGCGGTGCAGCGGAGCTTCCGCCGACAGACACAACGGAACCGTCTGAGGAAACAGAGCCACCGGAAGAAACAGAGCCACCGGAAGAAACTGAGCTACCGGAAGAAACGGAGCCGACAACACCGTCGGAGCCGTCGGAGCCGGAGCCTTCGAGCGGCGGCGATGTGGAGGAGCCTGTGCCTGACAACCCGGAGGAAGGCGGTGGCGGCGACGGAGACGAGGAAGAAAACGGTGGCGGTGAAGAAGGCGGCGGCACCGGCGGCGACGGGGAACCGGACGATGACAGACAGCTCCGGATCGTAACGGATCTGACGGACTGCGTTCTGACCTTCGATCAGTTGG
>JBJFGC010000134.1:0-4181 GCA_051892315.1 Eubacteriales bacterium | reverse complement strand
AGGCTTCTCTGTGCTGGAAGAAGATATCGCCGTTTTCGGCGGAACCGCGGAGAACCGGATGTTCCGGATTGAGCGAACGTGCGCGGAATGCGGCAATCGCGTCACGGTCTACCATTTCT
This sequence comes from Eubacteriales bacterium, assembly GCA_051892315.1. GTDB lineage: Bacteria > Bacillota > Clostridia > Oscillospirales > CAG-272 > UMGS1696. Next base: position 4,062 of record JBJFGC010000134.1, on the reverse strand, counting down.
GCGAGGTCGTCGTAGTCCCAGACTTCGATTTTCTGAATTTCATGCGAAGTACGGAAGCCATCGAAGAAGTTGAGAACCGGAACGCGCCCCTTGATGGTAGCAAGATGAGCTACTGCGGCGAGGTCCATGACTTCCTGCGGGTTGGTTTCCGCCATCATGGCAAAACCGGTCTGACGGCACGCATAAACGTCGGAGTGATCTCCGAAAATGTTAAGAGCGTGAGATGCTACACAGCGTGCGGAAACATGAATGACGCAGGGGAGAAGTTCACCTGCGATCTTGTACATGTTCGGAATCATCAGGAGAAGTCCCTGAGACGCTGTGTATGTAGTCGTAAGAGCGCCGGCTGCGAGAGAACCGTGAACAGCACCCGCAGCACCTGCTTCCGACTGCATTTCAATGACCTTAACGGTGTCGCCCATGATGTTCTTCAGACCGGTAGCAGACCAGGTGTCTGTTACATCGGCCATTACAGAAGAAGGCGTAATGGGATAGATCGCTGCAACTTCGGTAAACGCGTATGACGCGTGCGCGGCGGCAGTGTTACCATCCATGGAAAGCTTTTTTCTTGCCATGCTTATTATATCCTCCATAAATAATTTTTTATAAATCTTCCAATATAACCTAATCCGCAGCAAAAACCGCGGCAAATCATATCTTGTTCTATTATAGCGCAAATGTCCGCAAATATCAATATATTTTCACGCAAAGAAAAGAAAAAAATTTTAAAAATTTTAAGGAAAAAGCAAAATTATGGGAAAGCCTTTCGTCACAGCCCGTTTTTTGTTTTATAAGAAAGATCAATAAGTTTGCGGGGAAAACTTTATCTTTGGTCAGCTGCAGCAGGGTTCTGCCGTACAGAATTGTGGGGCGGGCGCATTTTTCAAATACGCCCGCCACGGGAATTTTTCGCTGCTTGTTCACCAAAGCGCGGAAGGAAAAGCAGACCCATGCCGACTTTCCGGCGGCGTGAACGATATCCGATGGCTTTCCCTTATTCGATGGACTTCAGCGATTCCGCCATGTTGATTTTGTTCAATTTGCCTCGCATGAAAAAGTCGACAAGAACGGTGAAAAGAAGCGTCAGAGCGAAGGCGAAGACGAAGGACAGCGGAACGATGCGGACGTCGAAGGAGACCAGATTGATGTTGATTTGGCTCATGACGAACGAGTGAAGCGCGACACCGGCAGGAAGACCAAGCAGAGCGCCGATGAAAGTCAGAACGAGGTTTTCGCGGAAGACGTAGGAGGAGACCTCGCCGGGATAGAAACCAAGGACCTTGAGTGTCGCAATCTCGCGGACCCGTTCCGTAATGTTGATGTTTGACAAATTGTAAAGAACAACGAAGGCGAGCGCGGCTGCGCATGCGATGACGAGAAGCACGACGAGGTTCATGCTTTGCATCATATCGTGTACCATATTTTTTGTGTCCTCCACAATCTGAACGTTTACAATCCCGTCAAGATTCATGATTTGTGCCGCGATCTGGTGGACCTCCGCGCCGTTTCCGCGCGCGTAGACCGTCTTGAACTCCGGCGCATGGCCAAGCGATCCCTCATATGTTTCCGTGGTAATGTAAGCAAAATTGGAAACGTAGTTTTCGCAGATGCCGGAGATTTTCGCGCGGACGATCTCTGTTTCGCTCAGGTATATGTCAATCGTATCCCCGACGCTATATCCTCCGAGATCCGCCAGCTTTTCGTTGATGACGGTTTCGCCGGTTTTCGGATAGGGAATTGTTTGGCCGTCCAGATGCAGATCGACCAAATCGGTAATGGCAGTGTCACTCGTGACAGTCAGCGTCAGCGAATTGACACCGTTGTTCGTGTGCAGGTCCGCTGTCGTAGTGCTCAGAAAGACGGTTTCTTCAAAAATGTCCGCTGTGTCTTCCCGGAATTGACGGATGTTTTCTTCGTCCGCTGACTCGGTCAGGGAGATGGAAAAGTCATATTTCAGAATTTCCTCATACTGAAATGCAATAATATTTTTGATCGAGTCGCCGACACCGAAGCCGGTCAGAATCAGCGCGGTACAGCCGCCGATGCCGAGAATCATCATAAACAGCCGCTTTTTGTAACGGAAAATGTTCCGCAGCGAAACTTTGTGCAGAAACCGGAACCGTTTCCACAGCCACGGAATCCGCTCCAGAAGAATCCGTTTTCCGGCCTGCGGTGCGCGGGGACGGATCAGTGACGCCGGCATTTCCCGCAGCTCGTTTCTGGCTGACAGAATGGTTGAACCAACGGAGCAGAGCAGGGAAACTGCCAGAGAAATCACGGCCAACGGAAGGTTCAGGACAAAATTGATGGTTTCCGAATAGCAGTACAGCATTTTGTAGGCCGCCCAGATGACCCTCGGAAACAGCCAGGAGCCTCCCAGAAAACCGATGACACAGCCGATGAGCGCCGCGCTTCCGCTGTAGAGAACGTACTTCCACGTGACACAGAAATTGCTGCAGCCGAGCGCCTTGAGCGTACCGATTTCGGTTCGCTGGTCGCTGACCATCCGCGCCATTGTCGTCGAGCAGACCAAAGCTGCGACCGCGAAAAAGAAAATCGGAAAGACCTTCGCAATACCGTCAACAATGGCCGAGTCGTTTTCGAGGTTGGCATAGCCAGTATTGGCATCGCGGGTCAAAACAAAGGTGGACGGTTTTTCCAGCTCGGCAAGCTGGCTGCGGGCATCTGCAATTTCCGCTTTGGCGTCAGCAAGCTCCGTTTCCGCGTCAGCAAGCTTCGCTTCTCCATCCGCAATCGCTGTCCGGCCGTCCGCGATTTCTGCTTCCGCGTCCGCGAGCTTTTGACGGTTGTCCGCGATTTCGATTTCCCCGTCTGCTATTTTCACACGGGATTCCTCCAGTATGCGTGCCGCCTCGTTCAACGAGGATTGCACCTGCGCAAACTGCGCGTCGGCTTCCGTTTTTGCGGCTTCATAGGCCGTCATTCCGTAGGCATACTGTGCGGATTGCTCGGGGGTTGCCATACCGGCGGAGACGAGGGCTCCCAGGGCTTCAAGATTTGCTTTGGTCTCGTTCAGCGCTCCATAGGCTTCTTCGCGGGAACAATTGTATTCCTCCAGATTGGACTGGTACTCTTCCTCTCCGTTTGCCAACTGGACCTTGGCATCCGCTATCTCTGCTTCCGCATCCGAAAGGGCTTGGACACCGTCCGCGTACTCCGCTTCCGCATCCGCGAGCTCCTGCCGATGCCTTTCCAGCTCCGCTTTTGCGTCAGCCAAATCGTTTTCCGCATCACGGACTTCCTGTTCGGCATCGGCAATTTCCGCGTCCGCGTCGCTGTACAGCGTATTGTAGCGGAGATCGGCGCGTTTCTCAAGGGAGACTGTGACCGTATCCTCGTATGCTTCTGACAGAGCGTCGTATTCCTCAGAGAAGATTTCCTCATCCCCGTCGAGCTTGATATAGGCTTCCGTGTAGCATTCCATCGAGAAACCTTCCTGCGGAATCAGAAGGTAGCCGGAGCTGGTTCCGTTTCCGAGCTTGGACGAGGGCCGCATCCGGTTGATATGCAGCGGGGAATTGGCAATACCGACGATAGTATATTCTTTGTATGTAAAGTTGTCAAAGGTTTCCTCGCTATTGAGATCCGACAGCTTCAGCGTTCTTCCGAGATCCTCGGCATCAAAAATAAGGGAATCCGCCAGACATTCGTTCGCCGCACTCGGCATCCGGCCGTACAATACATCTGGAACATTCACTTTCTCGCCGAGCGAATAGACGGACAGGACAAAATCCGATTCTCCGCGTTCGCAGAGAAAATCTGCGGAATAGCTTCCTTCTGCCACACGGACACCGTCAAGTGCGGCAAATGCTTCAATATCCTCGTCGGTCAAACCGAGCGTGGAAATAAGCTTATAGTCATACATCTGCGTCCGGTCGGTATAGTCGTTCGCGGTGTCCAGCATCGACTCCCGGGTAACCGAAAGTCCCGCAAGAAAGCCGACACCAATGCAGACAATGGCGGCGATTGCGAAATAGCGGCCGACGGATTTCCGGATTTCACGCAGGTTGTTTTTTCTGAGCGCACTTTTCATGAACTCAC
>JBJFGC010000133.1:0-4189 GCA_051892315.1 Eubacteriales bacterium | reverse complement strand
GCATCCGGGATCGTCAGCCAATTCATACATTAGTTGCCGCCCGCAAGCGGGAAAAAGCATCTTTGAAAAATCACCGCCTCCAAACGGCTGAACGGTTGAAAGACCGGTTTTTTTATGCAAAAAACACAATTTTTCTCTTCATTTGCCCCGGAAACTAACGTATAATTATATTAAATATTATACCTTCTCAATCGTTGATTGTCAAGGGGAAACGTTGTCAGGATTTTTCAGGATGGCATCGTTTTGCCGGGACTCCGCCGCTCCGATTTTCTACATTTGTATTGTTATAATTGCTTATATAAAAACCAATGGCTTTATTGTATTTTATGCAAAATTTATAATTATATTAAATTCCAAAAAATATATTCAAACTATTCCTTCATAAAATAACTACATTACAAACTTTTATCCTTCTTTTTGTGCACTTTGCGCAAACATCCGCCAAACTCCCTCTTGCAAACCGACAATGTCACCATGAAATATCCATAAAAAAGGCGGACAGCCATTCAGCCATCCGCCTTTTTCTGACGCCGGAATTTGCTTCATCCGACCACTACTGTTTTCCCGTCCGCGTAAACCTCGAGAATCCCCTGTTCTGGTAGTTCCACCCGGAAGGTGCCGGGCCGATCCGGTGTAAGCTCGAGATAGGTCACGCGTCCGTTTTCCCAGGCAGCGGAGACCGTCACACCGCCGCGCGCCCGCAGACCGGCAAAGGAACCGGAAAGGTGCGCCGGAAGTGCCGGCAGAAGGGAGAGAAAACCTTCATGGCTTTGCAGAACCATCTCGCCGATGCCTGCGCCTCCGCCGAAGTTCCCGTCAATCTGGAACGGCGGATGGGTGTCAAACAGGTTCGGAAGCGTGGACTTTGTGAGCAGCAGACGGACGTTCTCATACGCTTTGTCTGCCTTGCGCAGACGCGCGAACAGGTTGATGAGCCACGCGCGGGACCAGCCGGTGTGTCCGCCGCCGGAGGCCAGCCGGCGTTCCAGCGTCACTTCAATCGCGCGGTAAAGCTCGGGGGTAGCGCGGGTAATCTGCGCAGCCGGATAGAGCGCAAAGGCATGCGAAATATGGCGGTGGCCCGGCTCGGCTTCGTCGTAGTCCCGGAACCATTCCATAAGCTGACCATGTTTTCCGACCCGGAGAGGCGGCATTTTGGAACGGATTTCGGCAGCGCGGGCCGCGGAAGCCGGATCCACGCCGAGGATTTTCTCGCATTCGCAGTAGAAATCCAGCAAACCGCCGATAATTTCCAGGTCCATCGTCGGGGAGAGCGCAAGATAAACTTCCTTCTTTTCTCCGCCGACCTCCACAAGATACCGGTTTTCGGGCGAGGTGGAAGGCCCGGAATGGAGGTACCCGTCCCCACCGTCGAACAGGACGTCCATGAAGAAATCCGCGCACGCGCGCAAGTAGCGGTAAGCGGTATTTCTCAGGAAATCTTCGTCACCGGTATAGAGATAATGCTCCCACATGTGGTATGCCAGCCACGCGCCGCCGAGCGGCCACAGGCCCCACAATCCGTCCGCGGGTGCGGCAAAGCCGTAAATGTCCGAAAGGTGATGAACCACCATGCCGTGCACACCGTAGCTTTCCCGGGCCACACGTTCGCCGCCCGGGAGGAGGTAGTTGTTCATGTAGTCAAACAGCGGCTGGACGCAGTCGCCAAGTCCCGCCTCTTCGGCCTGCCAGTAATTCATCTGGAGGTTAATGTTGGTATGGTAGTCGGCGTTCCAGGGAGGGGTGAGTCCGGTCGACCAGACGCCCTGCAGATTGGCGGGAAGGGTTCCGGGACGGCTGGAGGAAATCAGAAGATATTTGCCGAAATTCCAGTACAGCGAAAGGAGCGCGGGGTCCTCTGCCTCCGGATTTTCGCGCAGGCGCCGGATCCGCTCGCCGACCGACCATTCGTTCAGCATGTCGTCCCCGTCCAGCGTCAGTTCGGAACGGTTCATCATCGACGCGAAGTCGGCGGTATGCTCGGCGCGAAGGGTGTCCCAGCCGCGGTCCGCACGGAGCATGACGGCGGCGGACGCCGAGCGAAGGTCATCGTATTTGAAGGCGGTAAAAATACCGGTATACAGCTCAACGAAGTTCGCATCCGTAATCCGGATTGCCTCGCCATCCGCTGCGGCATTCCCGTCCGTCACGACACGCACGTACACAGCAAACCGGTTTCCGCCTTCCGCCGTCTCGCATTCGGCAATGAAATCGGTATCACGGACATCGAGCTTTACGATATGCTCGCGAGTAAAGGTAAGAACTGCGTCAAACGCGCGTCCGGCGGTGAAGCGCGCACAGAGCAGGCCGGACGGATAGGATGCGAAAAATTCCCGCTTCCAGGATGTTCCGTCCCGTTCGTAGGAAACGGCGGCAACGCCATGCTCAAGGTCGAGGTCACGGCGGTAGGCGGTGCAGTCCCCATCGCCGTGCAGGCCGATGCTAAGCTCCCCCGCGTACTCGTACGGCAGGATGCGGTGGAAGCAGTCGCTCATGTTCTCGCTCGCCCAGCAGTCCGCCTCATATTCGCGTCCCTCAAGAAACAGCTGACGAATGTGCTGCAGCTTTTCGGCAAAGCCTTCGACACGGGTATTCATCGGTCCGCCGGACCAGATGCTCTCCTCATTCAGGCTGATACGCTCGGCGGCGACGGTTCCGTAAACGGACATTCCCGCGTGACCATTTCCCACGACCGTCGACTGCTCCCAGTTCGGCGCCGGAAAATCGGTGTGCAAAAGAGTGTTTTTCATAAATGCCTCCTGTGTTATGTAAGAAGGGGGTACGGGGAGGGGATTTTGTTTTCAAAATATCCTTCCCACCCTCCTAAAACTTTTTGATCGGATCCGTTTTATCCAACATTTTCGTTTTCCTGTGTCTTTTTTGGACGCCCGCGTTTTTTCTTTGGCGGTTCCGCCGGTTCTGCCGCGGACGGTTCCGGCGTCTCGTCCTGCTCGATTTTATGGAAGGTTGGCGGGGCCGGGATTTCGGACAAGGGGTTATTGTTCATGGCCGCTTCCATCTGTTCGTTGGAGACGTGGGTATAAATCTGCGTGGTATTGAGCTGCTCGTGACCAAGGATATCCTTCAGCACGCGGATGTCCACCTGGCCGGACTGGTACATAAGGGTCGCAGCGGTATGGCGGAGCTTATGGGTAGAATAATTTTTATACGCCAGTCCCGCCTCACCGAGGTATTTTTTCACCATCCACTGGACCGTCTTGACCGAAATCCGGTTTCCCTGCCCCGACAGAAACAGGGCGGTTTCCCCCTTTTGCTTCGCAGGCGTTGCAAGGCGGACGGGAAAATAGGCATTCATCGCGGCGCGGCAGGCGTCGTTGAGGTAGATGATGCGCTCCTTTGCCCCTTTGCCGATGACGCGCAGGGAACGGAGGTCGGGGTCAATGTCCGGCAGACTGATTCCCGCAAGCTCCGACAGACGCATTCCGCAGTTGAGAAACAGGGTAAGGATGCAGTAGTCGCGCGCTCTGGTCTTGGAGGTTTCGTCGTTCTTCACGGCGTCGAGAAGCTCCACACACTCGTCCACGGTCAGATGCTTGGGAAGCGTTTTCTTCTGCTTCGGCGTTTCGATGTTGATGGCGGGGTTGGTTTCAAACAGCCGCATTTTGACGGTACAGTATTTATAAAAGCCCTTGATGGCGGAGAGCTTCCGCGCACGTGCGCTGACGCCGTTTTCACGTTTGGTATATGTAAAGGAAAGGAAAGAATAAATTTCGGACGTCATGACGCCTTCAAAAAAAGCCTGGTCGAGGTCGGTGATGTCGATTTCGTCAAAGGCTTCGCCGCTCATGGGCAGTCCGCCGCGCGACGCCTTCAGATACCGGCAGAACGTCCGCAGATCAAACAGGTATTCGTTCACCGTTTTCTGCGAGCAGCCCTGATACACTAACTTATAATTGGCGAAATCCTGAATCAACTTCGGGAATTCCGCGATAAATTCATGCTCCTGCAATGGTTTCACCTCATTCGTGCGGCTCTCCCGCACAGCAATGTTTCTTTCATGCTCTATTATACAACAAACTTTATTGTTTTAATGGATATTTTGTAAATTTTCGCTGTGATCTCTTGTAATCAGGTCCGGAAAACAATACAATATAGGTGTAGCGGAACAACAGCGCTCCTAACGTATAGAAATAAGAAGCGCTGCGAGCAAATATCCCTCTGCAGGAGT
>JBJFGC010000132.1:0-4207 GCA_051892315.1 Eubacteriales bacterium | reverse complement strand
TTCCTTTTTTGAAAGTTTTTGAGGTGGGGTCCGGGGAGGGGCTTTTTTCAAAAAGCCCTCCCCGGGAACTCACGTTATATTATATTATTCCCCAAATATGAAAATCTTCTCATTTTTATTTGACATTGGCATCAATATCTGCTAAAATAGAGCAAAGAATAAAAACTGAATTTTCAGGAAAGGCACATCTATGAAAACCGAAATCCTTTCTTTGTCCGGGGGCGTTCTTCTGTACGAGCCGGCCCCGTACGCGCTGGAGCCGGCGGTTTGTGACGCTTTGCGGGAGAAGTGGGAGGCCGCCAACGACGAAGGCGAAGTCGACGACCTTCTTGCGAAAGCGGAGACGCTTGCCAGTCCGCGTGCGTTTCTTCAGCCGGCATCCGTTGCATCCGTCGATGACCTCGGCGCGCTGCTGACGGTTTCCGTCAGCGGCGGAGACCGCACCGTCCGCATTGACGCTCCTTTGGTTGCGGAAAAGCTGACCGCGGAGACCACGGTCGTGGCCACCGTAACTACCTGCGGCCGCGCTCTGTACGACCTGTCGCTCACCTACGCGGACGACCCGCTGCTGCACGAGGTGGCCGAGGACATCTGCCTCGCGTACATGCGCCGCGCCAGTCTTTTTCTGCACGACTACATCCGCGACCACATCTATGGCAGCGACCGTTTCTCTGTTCTCAGCCCGGGTTCTCTCTCCTCATGGAACATCGCGGGTCAGGTTCCCCTGTTTGCATTGCTGGGAGACGGTGCGGCTTTGGCAGGCGTTGAGCTGACCCCCTCCTACCTCATGCTCCCCTACAAATCCGCGTCCGGTCTCTGCTTCCCCACCGACTCTCCCTTCGAGTCCTGTATGCGCTGTCCGCGTCAGAACTGCCCCGGACGGCGGGCGGAGTATATCGAGGCGTAAGTTTTTGGGGAATCTTCAGGAAAAAGCTTCCCCGATTTCAGGCAAAACTTCAAATTTCAAATAAGAAAGGATTCTCCCCAATGAAACGACTGATTTCGTTCACTCTCGCACTGACTGTGGTTCTCCTGTCCGTGCTGCTTCTCTCAGGCTGTACGAAGGAGGAGGAAACCGTTTCACCGGGAGAAACAGGTGAAACCATCATGGTACAGATTGAAATGGAGGGCGGCGGCATCATCAAGCTGGAGCTTTATCCGGAAATTGCTCCCATCACCGTTGCTAACTTTGTAAAGCTCGCAAAAGAAGGATTCTATGACGGCTTGATTTTCCACCGCGTCATCAAGGATTTCATGATTCAGGGCGGCGACCCGACCGGCACCGGCATGGGCGGCTCGGGCGAAACCATCAAAGGAGAGTTTTCCTCCAACGGCGTGACAAACACCCTGTCCCACGAGCGCGGCGTGATTTCGATGGCGCGCAGCCAGAAGAAGGACAGCGCGTCGTCGCAGTTCTTCATCTGCCACGCGGATGCGAAGTACCTGGACGGCGACTACGCGGCGTTTGGGAAGGTCGTCGAAGGCATGGATGTCGTGGACGAAATCGCGGGCGTGCAAACGGACTACAATGACCGGCCGCTCACGGACGTTGTGATGAAGTCCGTCACGGTGATTGAGGAATAAAAAAACCGGACATTTCGAACGCTTCCCGGAAAACCGTTATCCTCCGTAGGGTTGTTATCAACCGTACGGAGGATTTTCTATGCCGAAAAAATATTTAGATAAACATCTAAAAACTGCTTGACAAAAAGCATTTTGATGGATATAATAATACTATCACACAGGAGGGGAAAACATGACACAGAACTACTTACCGAAAGACGCGGCGGACTATCCGAAGACCTCCGCTGCCCGTACCGCCATGGTGGAAATCGCCCAGAAGTACATCGACGAATACCAAAACGCGCTGAACGCCCTCGCGCCCGACGACAAACTGCAGAAAAAAGTGGGAAACATCCAGAAGCACATGGCCGAACACTGCCAGAGCTTCGCTGCCATGGGATATAACAACGCTTCGTGGGCCGGACAGCTCGCACGGCGCGAAGCCATTCTGAACCAGCAGAACCTTCTTCCGGAATATGAGGAACAGCTGAAGGGACTCACCCCCGACGAACGCGGCGCCTTCATTCAGTACGCGCACACAAACTGGTTCCTGCATAACGCGTTCATCGACAAGCACATCCAAAACCGGAACGCCGCCGTCGCTGCCGGTCATCCCGAAAAGGCCTTTGAGGACCGCATGGTCCTTGGCACGGTCTACGCCATCTGCCGCGAGTGGAGACAGTGGTGGCTCGAAAACGGAACCCTCGCCTTCGACCGCTGGACGTATGAGGACGCCCCCTACGAAACGGAGGAAGAATGATGGAGCACGACGCCGTCACCATTTTCAAGGCACTGGGGGACGAATCCCGCCTGTCCATCGTCCGGATGCTTCTTGAGGGAGAATCCTACGTCGAGCTGATCGCCAGCCGCCTGGAGCTGACCAGCGCGACGGTCAGCCATCACCTGAAGAAGCTGGAAGCAGCCGGACTGGTGTGCTGCCATCGGACACAGTTTTACCAGATTTACTCCATCCGGCGGGATATCCTTGACGAAACCCTCGCCGGCCTGATCGGGACTCTGCCCGCCATGGACGACGATACCCGCTACCGGCAGGGCGTCCTTGACAATTTTTTCGAGTACGGCAAACTGAAACAGCTCCCCGCTCAGCGAAAAAAACGGGAGATCGTCCTGAACTACATCCTCGAGCCGCTGTCACCCGAAAAAAGCTACACGGAACGTGAAATCAACGAACACATCCGACAGTTCCACGACGACTACTGCACCATCCGCCGCGAAATGATCTCGTTCGGCCTGATGGAACGCGAACACAAAAACGGCGAGGAAATCTATCACCTCACAAAGTAAAAGTCCGCCTTTCCATATAAAGGAAAAAACAAAGTCAGGCACCGTCCATACGCCGGACGCCTGACTTTGCTTTTCTTTTTATAGATTCCTGAACGTTTGGGAGGGCGGCCCTGCAGAACTTCAATTTCTCAGTCCAAATACCCCTGGCGGAACAAAAGCTCGGCGATGAGAACGGCGCCGCCGGCTGCGCCGCGGAGGGTGTTGTGGGACATCCCTACGAATTTGTAGTCAAAGAGGGTGTCGGGGCGGAGACGGCCCGCGGAGACGCCCATGCCGCCGTAGAGATCCCGGTCGAGCTTGATCTGCGGACGGTCGTTTTCCTCGAAGTAGGTGATGAACTGCTTCGGCGCGGACGGCAGCTCGAGAATCTGCGGAACGCCGCGGTAGCTTGCCCATTCCTCCAGAATGGTTTCACGCGGGGGCGTATTTTCAAACGACATGAAGACCGCCGCGGAGTGACCGTCGGATACCGGTACGCGGAGACACTGGGTCGAGATGACCGGCGCCTTCGCCGCTACAATTGTGCCGCCGCGGACTTCGCCCCAGATCTTCAGCGGCTCCGTCTCGCTCTTTTCCTCTTCGCCGCCGATGTAGGGGATGATGTTGTCCACCATTTCCGGCCACGTCTCAAAATTTTTCCCTGCGCCGGAGATGGCCTGATAGGTCGTCACAAGAACCTTCTTCAGACCATATTTGCGCAGCGGCGTCAGCATGGGAACGTAGCTCTGAATGGAGCAGTTCGGTTTTACGGCAATGAATCCGCGCGTCGTTCCCAGACGGCGGCGCTGGCTTTCAATGACTTCCAGATGATTGTCGTTGATTTCCGGAATGACCATCGGAACGTCGCTGGTCCAGCGGTTGGCGGAATTGTTGGAAATCACCGGAATTTCCGCTTTCGCGTAGGCTTCTTCCAGCGCCTTGATTTCTTCCTTCGGCATGTCGACCGCACAGAAGATAAAATCGCACCGTTCCCCGACTTCCTTTACGTTGGCCGCGTCCAGAACCTTCATGCCGCGGACCGCTTCCGGAATCGGTGTGCTCATCTTCCAGCGGTTTCCGACCGCTTCCTCATAGGTCATACCGGCCGAGCGGCTGCTTGCAGCTACACCCGCAACCGTAAAATACGGATGATTTTCCAGCAGGGTCAGAAAACGCTGCCCGACCATTCCTGTCGCGCCGACAACGACGCATCTCACTTTTTCTCTCATTTCTTCCTCTTTCTTCCTCCGATTGCTCGGTGCGCGGCGGCCTGCCGCGTCCTTCTGCGCATTCCGCTTCTATGGCTTTACTGTTTTCTGGGCTTTTGTTTCTTTTTTATGATTATGGATCGGTTCATCCG
>JBJFGC010000131.1:0-4222 GCA_051892315.1 Eubacteriales bacterium | reverse complement strand
ATACTGAATCATCGTCACCGGAACATACGGTCCGCACATCCGGTAGTCGCAGAGAACTGTCGGAATGGTGTCGGAGCAAATGGTCCGGAATAATTCGCCGTAGAAGTCCAGCGTCCGTCCGAAGCTCTCGTCTGCATAAAGGGAAGAGGAAGCGTAGGACCGCGCATGGATGAGATCGGACTCTGCCTGCGCCATTTCAAAGGCTTCCGCCTCCTCCAACGCTGTGTTGAGATACGACATTGCCGCCAGATACGACAGCTCGTCGTCCCATGCGGATGTCGGAATCGATGGGAAGACTGCGTTGCATTCCCGATATTTTTTTTCACGGAATTTCGTTTTCAGCTCATCGATAATAGAAATTTTGAAATACCGCCCCTCATCCGCTTCCGTGGAAGTAAAAAAATATCCGACCGATGTTCCGAGCCGTTCGGCGAGATACCGCAGCGTGGCGACCGACGGCGACGCGTTTCCGCTTTCAATCAAACTCAGCATATTCCGTGTGATTTGGTCGCCGGCCAGTTCTTTCTGCGTGATGCCGAGACGGGTTCGCAGCTCCCGAATGCGTTCCCCCAGCTTTTTTTCATGGTCTGTCATGATTCCTGCGCCGCGTTTTCTGCCGTTTTCTGAATGCCGTATTTTTCATCCATCGTGGAAAGCCTTTCTTCAATTCCCTCGGAAACGCATCCCTGATAATAACTGATGCGTTCGTTCATTTCTTCGGAACGGCTGGCGATTTTTGCGGTCAGCGTCTGAAGCTCGTATTGAAGGTCGGTCATGCAGGCATTCATCTCACGGATGCAGTTTTCGATGTTTCCATGAAGATCCGCGCTGACCGAGGAGAGCAGGGAATTGGCCACGGCGGACAAATGCTCTCGGATATATGCCGCTTCTTCCGCGGTCTCTGTACGGACGCGCGCCACTTCACTGTCGCAGTCGGAACGTTTTTGTTCGCATTCAAGATCCGTGTCAAGACGGAGCTTTTCCGCTTCTTCCCGCGCAGCCGACAGAATGTCATCCGCATTTCGATTGGCGTTGATGAGAATATCGCCAAGCTGGGAGCTGATTTTATCGTACATTGCGAGCTTGTAAGCCGGACTGCTGTGATCTTTGGGGTCAGAAACGTCTTCCTCTGGCGCGGCCTTTTCAAGTTCTGCTTCCAGGGAACGGATTTTTTCGTTCAGAAGCTGTTTTTCTCCGTCAAGCACCGTGAGACGTTCGTTGGCTTCCGCCAGCATTGTGTTCAGCTTCTCTGTTTCCGCCCGACAGGCATCGGCCTGCCGATGCGCTTCCTCACGCTCCGCTGTCAGGGTACGAATGGTCTCTTTCAGTGTTTCGTTGGTTTGCTGTATTTCGTCCAAGGCATGGCGGTCTTCTTCGGCCTTCACAGACAATTCCTTGTTTTTTTGATTGGCTTCTTCCAGATGCGCTGTTATCTCCTCAAGAATGTCTGCGTGCTTCCGGTCGACTTCCCGGATGTAATTCGTCACGTCCTCCCGGTTAAATCCACCGATCGCGCTGCGGAATATTTTTATGTTTTCCTGGTTCATGTCGGTTCTCCTTTTCCAAGAATTCAATTCGCAGTATATCTGCCTTGCTTTTTTATTTTATCATAAAAATCGTGATAAATCAACACTGTCCACAAGATTATCCGGGAGGGGAATGAGCAAATTAGAGAAAATTATTGACTATTCGGAAGGAAGACGGTATAATGATGAAAACTACCGTCACATTTTTTAGTTAAGGAGCAGGAAAAATGGATTTCACTATGAAGGTACAGTTCGCGGACGGCACAGTCACGTCGTCCCTCTGTAAGACAACAGAAAAGAACGGCATCCTCGCCGTATACGCTGACTATACCGGTGAGGAGCGCTGGATTGACGCGGAATACGGGGCACAGATTCTCCTTCCGCTATCGAAATCGGAGGTTGCTTCCTATATGGCGGACCGTCGGCATAGCGAGTTTTGGTGCTGTCCAGCCTTCGGGGAAGACCTTACGGAGGCACCGACGGAAATTCAGCATTTCATCTATCGCAAAACTGACGGAAGATGGGGTGTGATTGTGCCTGTTGTGTCGGAAGACTACAAATGCGTTCTCGAGGGTACGCCTGACGGGCTGGCTGCGAAGCTGTTCTCATGGTACGGCGAGTTATCCTCCTGCACGGGACTGGCATTTGTCATGGCGGAGGGGGAAGACCCGTTTGCTCTCACCGAGGCCTGCGTAAAATATGCGCTTTCTCTTTTGAACAACGGCTGTGTACCACGCGACAAGCGCCGTTATCCCGAGGTATTTGAATTTCTCGGATGGTGCAGCTGGGATGCCCTCCAGATCCGCGTCTCGGAAGAAGGTCTCGTTGAAAAATGCGAGGAATTCAAAGAAAAAGAAATACCGGTCAAATGGGCGATTCTGGATGACATGTGGGCGGAAATCGCTCAATTCAATGGTGCAGCGTACAAAACGCGCGGGGAGATGTTTCAACTTATGCACACCGCCTCCATGTATGACTACGAAGCCTCCTATACCCGTTTTCCAGACGGACTTGCTCACGCGGTCGACCGCATTCATTCCTATGGCCTTCGCGTCGGAATCTGGCACCCGACGACCGGTTATTGGTGCGGCCTTGATCCGAACGGTAAGGCATATCAGAAGCTGAAACCCTATACCTTCCTCACAGCGGATGGAAAAATCATCGGCGACTGGCACGAACAGAACGCGTTTGGCTATTATGATACCCTCCATACCTTCTTTAAGGCCTGCGGTGCAGATTTTTTGAAGGTGGATAACCAAAGCATGACCCGACGCTTTTACAAGGGCTGTGACTCGGTCGGAAAGGTGACGCATGCCTGGCATCGCGGCCTCGAAGCATCCGTTGGTTTGAATTTTGACAATACCATGATCAACTGTATGGGGATGGCCTCCGAGGATATGTGGAACCGTGCGTACAGCAGTATTTCTCGCTGCAGCGACGACTTCCAGCCCGAGGATCGTGCGTGGTTCACCAAGCACATTCTCCAGTGTACCTACAATTCCATTCTGCAGGGGCAGTTTTACTGGAACGATTACGACATGTGGTGGACGGACGATACCCAGGCGACGAAGAACAGCCTGCTCCGCGCCGTATCCGGTGGGCCGATCTATGTCAGCGACGAGATTGGGCGCAGCCGGCCGGAAATTTTGAAACCGCTTGTCTTTGACGATGGACGCATCCTCCGCTGCGACAGGAGCGGTATGCCCACCATGGATTGCCTGACCAGCAATCCGGAAACGTCCGGCAAACCGCTGAAAATTCAGAACATCACCAAAAACGCCGGTGTGGTTGCGGCGTTCAACATCACAAAGGAACAGAATCGTGTGAACGGTACGGTCGCTCCGTCCGATATTCCCGGTCTTGCCAGCGACCGCTTTGCCGTTTACGAATATTTCACCGGCGAATATACCATCGTCGGTGCCGAAGAATCCATTGTATTTTCTCTTGAAAATGCCGACGACCTTCGTCTCTTTCTCTTTGTTCCGTACGTCAACAACTTCGCCGCTCTTGGCCGTATCGACAAATTCATTGCACCGGCAGCCATCGTTCAGCAGATCGGAGAAAACGTTACCCTATACGAAGATGGTACCTATGCTTACATAAAAAATGGAAAACTTATTGTGGAGGAAAAATAAATGTCCGAACAAACTGTACATTTAAGTGAATTCACCGCAGCGACCGATATCGAAACCTTCTCCGCTGCGATGGCCTACCTGCGCGAGCATCCCGGAACAACCCTGATTGTGCCTCCGGGAACCTATCATATCACCGACGAGCGCGCAAAACAAGCGATGAATTCGGTCATGACCGGCGCGTGGGGATCGAATCCACAGCGTATTATGTTTCATCCGGACTACCAGTATACCCGTGGGATTTCCTTTGAGGGTCAGCAGGGAACCCGCGTCCTCGCAGATGGCGCTGTTCTCATGGTTGAGGGATTTATGGAGCCGATTTCCATTTTCAACTGTTCCGATATCGAAATTCACGGCTTTGTCATTGACCACCTGCGCAAGCCCTACAGCCGCGGAACTGTGACGCAGCTTCAGCCGTGTGAGTCGGATGGCAAACGGGAGTGCGTCATTGAATTTGACGAGGACTGCCCGATTTTCGAGAAAACACCTCTGACCCTGCGCAGCATTTTTTATGATCCCGAAACCGGAAAAAACATTTATGGTGTTCACATGGATTCCTATACC
>JBJFGC010000130.1:0-4247 GCA_051892315.1 Eubacteriales bacterium | reverse complement strand
ACACGGAAAGTTTCTTTGTAAGCAGCCTCTTTGTCAGGAAAGGCATGAAAACCGTTCAAAGACAGCACAGTGTCAAAGCTGCCAACATCAAAAGGCAGCGCACCAACATCGCCCTGCTGAAACCGGACATTGGTAAGGCCAAGTCGGTTTGCCTTTTTCTGCGCCTGTGCCATCATATCCGGGGAATAGTCCAGACAGGTAATGTCCGCACCCGGCAAGGTCTGATAAAGCGGCATGGTCAGCACGCCTGTTCCTACCGGGACCTCCAGAAGCCGCCCGGAAAAATCAGTGGGGATACCGGACAGCGCATGGGTCAGATATTCGTCGCACTCCGCCTTGTTCATGCCCCACACCGCTCGGCACACCGCTTTTCCAGAAGCCGTGGAGCAGGTGATCATGCCATCATAGAAGTTGTTGCTCCCCGTCAAGCGGTAAGCGTTTTGAATGGTGTCTTTCCGTTCCATATCCGGATTCCTCCTTTACACATTCCGCATAGGTCAGCGGAAACGATGCTTTCAGCACTGCTGTTTTGCGTACAGTCCAACCGTTGCTTTGCAGAAAGGCAAGATAGTCCGTGCTGGACCATTTGCTGTACAGAGGGAAGCCCGCCAGTTTCATGAAGAACACCTTGATTTTCCCCCGCAGTGTGTTTCCGTCATGGGTAAAAGTTGGGGCGATCAGCCCAGTGCCAGCAGCCAAATCCAGTACCGTTTTATGGCGCACGACAGGAAAAATCATAGCATACATTGCTCATAGGCCTTGTAGTCCTTGCGCATAAAATGGTCGTAGATTTTTGCGGTTCTGTCCCAAAAAGTCTTCTTCATAATCATGCTTCCTTCTGTAGATGTTAAGTTACCATCTCGCAATTCGAGAAGGAGGTTAGCATCGCCTAACTTCGGTGCTTTTGAAAAGCCGCCCAAAAGCAGCTTTTCAAATTCAACTGAACAATTCCTGACAAGCGCCGTTCACCAGGCTTTCCAGCACTTGTGGGTATTGGTCTCCAATCTGATCCTGATGGGAGACGGTCAAAATAAGCCCCCGAATGGTCGGCGCAGCCAGTTCCATTCCGCCATGGGGTACCAGGCTGCATAGCATTTTCAGCTATATTGTAGCACCATGTGCATTTATTGTCAAGATATTGCCCCATGGCAAAGTAACTTTTTTCCGGAAAATGAGGGGCAAGGAAGCAGAGGGATATAGCATCAGATTCACAGATCTATACAATATTATGCTTCTATTTTAATCATCCGCGGCATTGTCTGTCTGACATACCCTTCGGCAAACTTCGCGTCATACCCCCACAGTTCAAGCATATCCTCACCGAGCACCACCGGCATCCGAGAATGCACATCCGCCGTGGACGCATTCGCTGCCGTTGTCAGAACCACAAATCTCATCCCATCCGCATACTCCCGATACAGCCCTGCCAAATACAGCATCGTCCCCTCCGGCTGCCGGAACAGAAACTTCCGTTTCTCCGCTGACCACTCCAAATACCCCGTCGTCGGCACCACGCACCGCCGGTGCCGCAGACTCTCCGCAAACATCGGTTTTACTCCCGCCGTTTCGGCACGTGCGTTGATGATAACACCCTTTCCGTTAAGCACCGGATATCCCCACGTCCCCGGAACCGGCGCAAGTCCATCACGTTGTCCTGTCAGAAGCGGCACCGTATTTGTCGGAAAAATCTCGCCGCTGTGGAACTTCACTCCCGGATACCGCCGTGTCGCTTCCGTGTAGATCGTCTTCAACTCCTCACATTCGTCCACATAACCCGTGTATCTCCCGCACATAACAGCCTCCTATTTCAGAAATTTCGCAAAATGCTCCTGCCACCGCAGATCGTGACCCTTCCGGATCAGTCCGTCCACCTTCAGCGCGATCAGATTCACGTCGCTCTGCAGCTCCGCCGCGATCTGCACAATATCGTACCCGTCATAAATCAACTCTAATACTGCATCATCCTCGAGCAGCAGATTTGCCGCGAAGACATTTGCTTCGTATTCCTGTATCGAGTTCATATCATACAACATAAACTCCTGTAACGTATTGCTTGCCGCAAACTCCCGATGCAGCTGATCGTGTCCCAGTTCATGTGCGCACACGATCCGGTTCATCTGCGGCGGGTTATTTGCGTTCAGAAAGATGAACCGGTTCCGCTTGATGACGCGGTAAAAACCCTTCAATTGCTTCAGCGAACCGACCGTCAGTATCTCCACGCCGAGATGTTCCGCGATTTCAAAGGGATCCCGTGTTCCGCATTTCTTTACCAGCGACTGTGCGCGGCGGACGATGTTCCCATCATATCCCATAACAAAGTTCCACCTCCGGTCGTCACTGATCGTCCGTGGACTTTTTGTATTTGTTGGGTGTAAACCGGCTGTTCTTCCGTTTGGCGACCCAGTACGCTTCGTTCAGCGCAGCCATGATGCCGTCCTTTTCGTCTTCGTCAAGATCTCCTCCTGCGAACAGTCCGATCACTTCGCTCACCAGCTCGTCCAGTTCACGCGCTGCCTTCGCACCGCCTTTTTCCTCTGCCTTGATGACATACGTATCGGAATCGTTCAGCAGGGATTCGGACGAAATTCCGAGTATCTCTGAGACACGGAAAACCACGTCAAGACTGCGCGGCAGACGGCCGCCGGACTCCCAGTTCTGGATGGAACGGCAGTGGATCCCCGCACGTTCCGCCAGTTCACGCTGGCTAAGTCCCGCGTTTTCCCTCGCCGCTTTCAGTTTTTCTGCGAATGTCATGATGATACCTCATAAAACACAATAAATTTCATATTTTGTATTGACAACACGCAATAACGTGTGTATAATAAGAATAACGCACGAAGTTGCGTCTTTATTGTACCATGAGATGTACATTATGTCAACGGTTTTTCGTGAAATTTCGGAGGAAAAATGCAATGGAAGTGAGAACAATCCTTCATGGAGATCTCAACAATTTTTACGCGTCGGTCGAATGTATGCTGAATCCGGAGCTGCGGAAGAAGCCGGTCGCAGTTTGCGGAAGGGTCGAGGAGCGGCACGGAATTGTACTTGCGAAGAACAATCTCGCCAAAGATTATGGCGTAAAAACGGGTGAGTCTGTGCTTGAAGCGAAGGGTAAATGTCCCAGTCTGGTGATGGTCCCGCCGCATTATCGGGAATATATGAAGTATTCCCGACTGGTGCGGGAAATTTACATGGATTATACCGATCTGGTGGAGCCGTATGGTATGGATGAAAATTGGCTCGATGTTACCGGTTCCACACATCTCTTCGGCGACGGCGAAACCATCGCCAATACCATCCGTGAACGGGTCAAGTTTGAACTCGGTCTGACCGTTTCCATCGGTGTTTCCTTCAACAAAATCTTTGCCAAACTTGGCAGCGACATGAAAAAGCCGGATGCTGTCACCTGCATCCCACCGGAGAACTTCCGCGATAAAATATGGGGACTTCCCGCAGAGGAGATGCTGGGTGTCGGACGTGCGGCGAGCAAGGAGCTGAAACGCTTCGGCGTATACACCATCGGACAGCTTGCGCAATGTGACGAAACCTTATTGTCCCTCCGGTTCGGTATCAACGGTCCGCGGATGAAGCGATATGCAAACGGTGAGGACACCTCAAAAGTCATGCCGTCCGACTACCATTTCCCGATGAAATCGGTCGGAAACGGGACGACATTCCTCTCCGATCTGCGGAACGAAGCGGAGGTGAAGCCGATGATCCTCGCACTGGCGGATAATGTGGCGGGACGGCTGCGGATGGCACACAAAAAAGCGCGGGGAATCGCGCTTATGGTACGGTGCAACGATTTGAGCTGGAAGGAATGGCAGGCAAAGCTTGATCATCCGAGCCAGAATGCGGGGGAACTCGCCGGACGTGCGTTTGCGGTGTTCCGACAGAACTATCCGTGGGTGAAACCGCTGCGTGCGATGGCGGTGCGCGCGATCCGTCTGGAAGATGAAGACGTGTCGGAACAGCTGTCGATCTTTTGTGACGGCGAATGTTTGCGGAGGATGGAATCGGTTGACCGGACGGTGGACGAAATCCGGAGTCGGTTCGGGCAGTACGCGATCCGGAGTGCGGCGACGATGCGGTTCGACAAGCTTCCGGCGATTGATGAAGACATTGAACTGACGATGCCGAGCGGAATGCTGACGCTGGCATGAGAATGGAGGAATTACGATGGCACAGAAGGTGTATGTGAAGGTAAACGCAGATTTTTCAGCCGAAGGGGAACTTCGGCCGAAGAC